>JAJYOQ010000504.1 GCA_021796135.1 Bacteroidota bacterium | reverse complement strand
GGCTTTACTGGATAATATTCCGGATACAATTTACTTCAAAGATAAAGATTCTAAATTTACCAGAATTAATAAAGCACAGGCAATGGTTTTAGGAATTTCTGACCCTGCTGAAGCAATTGGGAAAAGCGATTTTGATTTCTTTGAGATCGGGCATGCAACTGCAGCTTTTAATGATGAACAAAGAATTATTCAGGATAAAATTCCTCTTATTGCTAAAGTTGAAAAAATTAGAATCGCTGAAGGAAATTACCGGTGGGTTACTGCAACGAAAGTTCCGATTATTAATAAACTTGGTAACTGCATTGGTTTAGTAGGAATATCCAGAGATATAACTGCAACAAAACTTGCAGAAGAAAAATTAGAAAGCTATTCTCAGGAATTAAAGGAATTAAATGCAAGTAAGGATAAGCTATTCTCAATTATAGCACATGACCTAAGAAGCCCTTTCAATCCTCTTCTAGGATTGTCAGAAATAATAGTTAATGAATCTGAGTCATTGACAACTGAAGAAATTAAAGACTATAATAAAGAAATTTATTACACTTTAAAAAATGCATTTAACCTTCTCGAAAATCTTTTAAGCTGGTCAAGACTAGAGACTGGCAAAATGAAATTTAGCCCTGGAAAAGTTAATCTTCACGAAAAGACTGTGAGTGTTATTAATCTCCTATCAGGGAATGCTAAATTAAAAAGCATAACTCTTTCTAACAAAGTTGATAATAATTTTTATGTTTCGGCAGATCCGAATATGCTTCATTCTATCCTGCAAAATTTAGTAGCAAATTCAATAAAATTTTCAAATAGGGATGGACTTATTGAGGTTTATTCAAAGAAATTCAATGATAATTTTATTCAAATCACTGTTTCTGATAACGGAATTGGGATGACTGAATCTCAAAGAGATAATTTGTTTGGGTTGTCTGTGAATTCCACCAAAGGAACAAATGACGAAAAAGGTACCGGACTTGGATTTATGATTTGTAAAGAAATGATTGAAAAACACGGCGGCTCAATATCAGTAGAAAGCAAATTAGGAGAAGGCACCTCAATATCATTTCTGATGCCGAGTGTGTGACTTACAATTAAAGCTTAATTACTAGGGTTATTTCTTTTCATTACTGACATATTTTATAATATCAGCTTTCTCAAGTGTAATCAATCCCCCGCTATTAGCTTCTTCAAAGATATCGTGAACAATCGGAAGAAATTTATCAATCTTATCTTCTTCATCTACAATTTCAATTATCATTGGCATATCTTCAGATAGTCTTAAAATTTTTGATGTGTGAATTCGACTTGTTCTTCCGAATCCCATTACGCCTTTGAAAACAGTTGCTCCTGCAAGATGTTGTTTTCTGGCTTCCAGGACAATTTTTTCATATACAGGAATATGCTGTATTAAATCAGATTCTCCGACAAATATCCTAATCAATTTAGCTTCACCTTTTAATTCCATAATTTACTCCTTGAAAAGCCCGGCGGCTTAGCTTAACATTTTTGAAATTTTATATGCTAAAAATAATGCCAAAAGAGTCAGTAAGATATTTGCCAAAATATTAATTCCGGCAAAATAAAATTCTTTATCTTTGATCAAATTAATTGTCTCAAAAGAAAACGTAGAAAATGTTGTCAGACCGCCGCAAAATCCGGTTGTAAGGAAAATTCTCGTTTCAACGCTAATAAGTTCGTTATCATTGAGATAAAACATAAAAATACCGATTAGGAAGCTGCCCAATAAATTAACGGATAAAGTACCATAAGGAAAATCTTCAGGCAAAATTTTATATGCAAAACCGGACATCCAATATCGAAGAATTCCGCCTAAACCGGATCCAATGAAAACTGCAAAATAATTCAGCAAAATTATTTCTCCTTAAAATTAATATTTTTAATAATAATGTTTATCCTAAAAAGATATTCCGTGATGCTTATTAATATAAAAAATTATTATAAAAATAATTTGATTTTTAGATTTTTTTTTGCAATTTACTTAAAAAATATGGAAACTGAAATGGAATTTAATGAAAAATCTAATTTGCCCGGGAAAGACATTGATTCTTCAATAATGCCGGTATTGTTTGTAGGTCATGGCAATCCAATGAATGCAATCCAGGATAATGAGATAACTCACGGATGGCAGAAAGTAAGTTCTTCTATCCCTAAACCAAAAGCTATTCTTTGTATTTCAGCTCATTGGGAAACAAATGGAATGTTTGTCACAGCTGCTCAAAATCCTAAAACCATTCATGATTTTTATGGATTTCCGAAAGAGTTATTTGAAGTTGAATACCCTGCGCCGGGTAATCCGGAACTCGCATCCGAAACAATTTCGATGCTTCAGCCAAATATTGCTAAACCGGATTTAAAGTGGGGGCTTGATCATGGCTGTTGGAGCGTCTTAAGACATTTTTATCCATACGCTGATATTCCGATTGTTCAGTTAAGCCTTGACTACAGTAAATCCCCTGCAATGCATTATGAAATTACAAAAGAACTAAAACCATTAAGAGAAAAAGGTGTTTTAATAATCGGAAGCGGAAACTTAGTGCACAATTTAGGGTTGGTTAATTGGCAAAATGAACAAACTTACGATTGGGCAATAGAGGCAAATGATAAAATAAAGAAGAAAATCATAGACGGTAACGATAAAGAATTGATTTCTTACAAGGAATTAGGAAATGATGTGAAACTTGCAATTCCGACTCCGGAACATTTTTTACCATTATTATATGTTCTTAGTTTAAAAAACGAACAGGAAAAAATTTCATTTTTCAACGAAAAAATTGAATTAGGATCAATCTCGATGACTTCTGTAAGAATCGGGAACTAATTGGTTTATAAAAAAATAGCGGTATTGAAATACCGCTATTGAATTATAATTATATAATGAAATTTAGTTAACTTCCCACGTGCTCCCTGCAAATAGCAGCTTTTCTAAATCACCTTCACCCTTTTTTAATTTAACATCGGCTATTTGACTTTCCATATCAGCATCATAAGTTGATTTTGATACCTGTCTAAATATGCCAATCGGAGTCGGCATAGAAGGATCATCAGTAAGATGTGATAATAAAGTTGCCACTATAGGGCTTTCGTCAAATTCATTATGTACCAATATATCTTCAATATTATGTTTACCTTCACCAATTTCAACTACCTTTGGTTTTGCTCCTTCAATCATAATGCCCTTATTTTTGTCTGCACCGAATAACATCGGTTTCCCATGCTCAAGCACTAGAATATTATCATCTTTGGTTTTTTTATCGGTTAACACATCAAATGCACCGTCATTAAATATACTGCAGTTTTGGAAAATCTCAACGAAGGCAGTTCCCTTATGCTCAGCAGCTCTTTTAATCATTTCCTGCAAATGTTTTGCATCTCTGTCTAGAGATCTGGCAACAAATGTAGCTCCGGAACCAAGTGCTAGCGAAACCGGATTAAAAGGAAAATCAATGCTGCCGTATGGAGAAGTTTTAGTTATTTTGCCTTTTTCAGAGGTTGGAGAATATTGA
>JAJYOQ010000503.1 GCA_021796135.1 Bacteroidota bacterium | reverse complement strand
ATTCATACTGAATATACAAAAAAATCAACATGCAGACAGCAAATCCAATAGAGAAGCCAAATATATTAATGAAGGAATAAACTTTATTCTTAGAAATATTTCTAAGAGCGATTTTTAAGTAATTTTTGAGCATGATTTTACTCCTTAGTAATTATTTGCATAGTGCAAAGCGCATAGCATCCCGCCCTTTGCGCTTTGCTCATTCATGCCTCAAAGATTTTACCGGGTTCGAATTAGCAGCTTTGATTGCCTGGAAACTAACGGTTAACGCAGCGATGAATAATGTTAAAAGACCTGAAGCTATAAAAAACCAGGCGTTCAGATTGATCCTGTAAGGATAATCTTCAAGCCAATTTCTCAGGTAATAATACGCTGCCGGCCAGGCAATAATGTTAGCAACAAGTACCCAAGTTAAAAATTGAAAGGTAAGATTTTTTACGAGGTTGAAAGACGACGCTCCCAAAATCTTTCTTATTCCTATCTCCTTCGTCTTTTGTTCGGCTACAAAAGAAGCTAGACCGAATAATCCAAGGCAGGAGATAATTATCGCAAGTACTGCAAAATCGTTGAAAATTTTGCTAAGCCTCGTCTCGGATTTAAAGCTTTCCTCATATGTTTCGTCCAGGAAATGATATTGTAAATGAAATCCGGGGTTAAACTCTGCGTACACATTCTTTATATAATCTAAGGCTCCGGGAAGATTCGATGCTATCTTTACGAAAACGAAATTCGGTGAATTTGAAACGTATGCTAACAAAGGACCAGTTTTTGTTTGCAGGTTTGTAAAATTAAAGTCTTTCATTACACCGACTACGTTGTAATTCTGTTTGCCGCTAGTTAGAATTGTGCCCACAATATTTTTCTTCCCGATAATTTTCGCGAATGTTTCGTTAATTACTACATTATTTGCTGTATCCGACGGAAAGCTTTGTGAGAAGAAACGTCCTTCGCTCATTTTTATACGAAAGGTTTTTGTAAAATCATAATCAACACCTAAGAACGATATTAGCACATCCTGTTTAGGGTCTTTCCCTTCCCACGTCCATCCACCGCCGTTTGAATATATTTGGAACGGAATGTTCGATGTGTAAGAGACATCCTTAATATTACTATCACCCAGCAATTCACTCTTAATACTTTCGATGTTGGATTTAGTATTATCGTTCACCGGGAAGTAAACAATATTCTCTTTATCGAATCCCAAATCCTTGCTTATGAGATAATGAAGCTGCATACCCACAACTAGGGTACTAATGATAAGGAATATCGATATACCGAACTGGAAGACAACCAGAACTCTCCGTAGAGCAAAATGGACTGTGCTCGTTTTGCCGCTCTTTTTCAATATCGACAAAGGTTTGAAAGATGAAAGATAAACGGCCGGATAAATTCCAGCGATGCCCCCGGTGATAAGCGCTAATCCGATGGTAAGCAGTAACGAACCGGCAGACAAATTACTCAACGAGAGGTTCTTTTCCGAAATTTGGTTGAATAAAGGAAGAAATAATTCTACTAGCAGTAGAGCCAATATTAGAGAAATGAAAGTTAAGAATAATGCCTCGCCAAAGAATTGTTTAGCAATCTGCTGCCTGCTTGCGCCAACCACTTTTTTTATACCAACTTCGGTAGTTCTTTTAGATGCCCTAGCCGTAGCGAGATTCATAAAATTAATACACGCAATAAGCAGGGTTATAAACGCAATTATAAAAAACAACTCTACACTTTTTATTCTCCCACCAGTACCTCTAATGGAATAAAGATGATAATCTTTAAAAGGGAAAAGGAACAAATCGCTTGCAGTGGCAGCTTGAATATGCGGCTGAAGCATGGTTTTAATTTTCATGCTTTCAGCTTTGTATGAAACACCTTTTTTCAGCAGAACGAAAGTGTTCAACCGGTTGTTGTCCCAGTTGTTTAAATCGGCACGGAAGTCATCCAGCGCTTTCATCGGCGCAAGCATATCAAATTTAATATCGGAATTATCCGGAATATCCTTTATAACTCCGGTTACTTTGAAATCATAATTTCCGTCCACTTTAAAAGTCTTCCCCAGCGCGTCCTCACTTCCGAAATACTTTTCAGCAGTTTCTTTTGTAATTACTATTGAATTTGGACCGTTGATAGCGTTCTCCGCAGTGCCTTCTATAAAATCGAAAGTAAATATTTTAAAGAAATCAGGATCGGCGTATCTAACCTTCTCGCTGAAATTCTTATCGCCGTAGCTTACAGGTTTTTCGCCTTCAAAAGCTGTGTATCTTGTGGCGTACTCAATTTCCGGGTACTCTGATTTTAAATACGGAGCTAAAGCTGTGGGAGTTGCCGAAACCGTAAAATCTCCCATGTTCTTATAATGCTGGGTCTGCGGAACGAGATAAATTTGATTTATATTTTTATTAAAATAGTTAAACGAAAGTTCATCCATCACCCAGAGCAAAATTAGGATTGTTGCCGCTAAACCAACAGCAAGACCAAATATGTTTATAAAAGAATAGACCTTATTTTTGAAAATGTTCCGCAGTGCTATTTTAAAATAATTCTTTAGCATAATTTTGCTCCTTTGTGTTTTAGCTTTCAGTTCTCAGCAACCAGCTTTCAGCTTTAAAGCCGATGGCTGAACCCTGATTGCTTTGCTTATTTTTCAATCCATCCGTCCTTCAGTTTTACAATTCTGTTTCCATATTCTGCGTTTGTTTCAGAGTGTGTAACCTGGACAATAGTAGTTCCTTGCTCATTTAATTTCTTTAACAATTCCATAATTTCTTTCCCTTGATCGGAATGAAGGTTGCCTGTTGGTTCATCTGCAAGTATTAATTTTGGTTCTGTGATTATCGCTCTTGCAATTGCAACAAGCTGCTGCTGTCCTCCCGAAAGCTGGTTTGGAAATAAATCTTTTTTGGCTACAATATTAAATCTGTCAAGAGTTTCGGCGATTCTTCCCTTTCTTTCATCTGATTTAATTTTCTGGTAAAGTAGCGGTGTTTCAAGATTTTCATAGACAGTAAGTTCATCGATTAAATGATACTGCTGGAACACAAATCCGATGTGCGTCTTATGCAATTCGGTAAGCTTTTTCTCACTCATCTTGTGAACCGGTTCGTCATAAAAGTAATATTCCCCATCCGAAGGAGTATCAAGCATACCGATTATATTCAGTAAGGTTGTTTTTCCCGAACCCGATGGTCCCATAACCGAGACAAATTCACCTTCGTCAATTCCAAGATTTATATTACGCAGAACATAAGTTTTTATGATTTTATTGTTATAAAACTTTTCTATGGTGTCTAATTTTATCATATTATTTCCTTCTTTGCGTCTCTGCGCCTTGGCGGTGAAGCCTTCCTACCGCAGAGACGCTAAGGCGCAATGATTTTTAAACGTGAAATTTTTCTTTATAGTTTTCAGTTACTACGTGACCGTCAAAAAGATGTATAATGCGATGAGCAAACTCCGAATCATGCGGAGAGTGAGTTACCATGACAATTGTAGTTCCCTCTTCGTTAAGCTGAGTTAAAATGTTCATAACC
>JAJYOQ010000502.1 GCA_021796135.1 Bacteroidota bacterium | reverse complement strand
GAGGTAGGACAGACAAAAAAGGTTCATTTATATATTAATAATGGTGTTGACACTTTAGATCAAAACATATCGTCAGTAGTAAAAACCTGGGATGAGTATCTTAATTCAAACCCGGATAGCAGCTATGATAATCCATATTGGCTTAAATCGGAAATAAAAAAATATAAATCATTTGATTTATTAAACCATTCATGGTTTTATCCAAGTTTATATTATCTAATGCGCTATTTCAGACCAAGTGTATTGAGCGTTTCTGAAAATAAAGATCATTATACTATACGCACATTATTTGCTAACGCACCAAAGTCCGATTCAGGTTCAATAAATACATTAGCTATAACTGAAGTTGCGGCGGTAAAGCAAAGCGGGAAAATTAAGCTGTGCAATATCTTACAATTTAATACTGCGAGTTGGGAGAGAGAGGAAATAGGCAGCATAACATTTATTTTCCCTAAAAGTCACAGATTCAATCGCTTATTAGCTGAACGATTAAGCAATTTCGTTGATTCACTTGCTGTTTTATGGAACCTTAAAACAAAATCTACGGAATATTATTTTGCCGATGACTTTGATGTTGTTGCAAAAGCACTAGGCATGGATTATAGAATGGGAGAAGGAAATAAAATAAAACCACGCGGATTTACTGATATAATCAATGGTCTTGTATATGCCGGGGGAAGCGACGAATGGTTTCCTCATGAATTTGTACATATTTATATAAACCCATTATTCCCTGATGCAAATTCTTATTTCCTTGAAGGCTATGCAACACTTATGGGAGGCACAGGAGGAAAATCTTTCGAGTGGAATATTAATAATGTTAATATTTATCTCAAAAAACATCCTGAGATGAGTGCGTTGAATTATACCGGAATAGATTATTTCACCGGACCAGAATATACGATAGGTGCGCTATTATGTAAAATGGCATTAGATAAGGGTGGGTTAAAACTGTTAAAAAAGCTAATGAGTTATGGAAAAGGAGAAAACAATTTATATAAAGCAATAAAAGATGTTTTTAATATTGATAAGCCTAACGTTGATAAGTTTATCCGGGCAAAATTAGATGAGTATAATTCAAAGAAGTAATGATAATCAAGATTAATAATTTATAATAAAATTGAGAATTAGATACTTTCTGTTTCTTCTTCTTAATGTTAAAATATGGGAGCAGCCGAAAGAGTTACAGTATATTTATTGAAGGAATTATAACTTATTTCCAGGTTAATTACCCCCAATATTCTGGAGATGCCTGAATAAATTTCCCAATAAGCTTCCTTTTGAGTCAACTGTGGTAAATAATTTGAGTCGTTAAAAATCCTTAAAGCAGCTGCACCGGTAATGATATCAAGATCTAAATTTGTTAGAAAATTTAGACCCAAAGCCTGAAATATTATTGTTCTCCAATTGTGTTCAATATGGATGGCAATCATTTTATCTCCGGCGAATTGATAAGGCTTTAATCCTTTGAAAGAAGTTACCGGAGAATAAAAGCCCATTGCAGAAATAGGGGAAAGAATCTGTTGTATTCCATATCTGCCGCTTAAATAACCGGCTTCAAGATTAATTTGAATATAAGGTGAAAGAAAAAGTTCGTCATAAAAAGTTTTCATTCTTAATTGACCGGCAAGAATTATTTTATAATAATCGAAATCACTGCTTAGGAATCGACGGGACAGTTCTAACTCAGTTAATAATCCGTTTACCGGCATTAACTGTAATTCAAATGGAGATTTTCCAAGCTGCAATGAAAGTCGGATTTTCCTGTCAGTTCCTTCATTTATTTTAGGATTGGGTATTACAAATCTTTTGGGATTTATAATACTGAGATATCTATCTTCTTTTAAGGACGATTCTTTATCCGATATAAAATTAATACTTGCTGAAAGATATCTCGTGTTTTTAGTGACCCCTATCCTATAGCCGGAAGATAAATAATAATTATACTGATCATCAAAGCCAAGTAACACCGAAGTTGCATTCATTATTGATGAATACGGGTTCAACGGCTGCCATTCTTGCACTTTCTTATATACTTCAAGCTCAACCCCGCTTAAGAAAGAATTGGAAAGACTATATCCGAAACCCAACGAGCCAATGGCTTTTTTCATGCCGGTAGAATAAGCTGCAAAACTATTCGTATAGAATGTCTCACCGAAAATATTCGAATTATATTTTGCACCTAAGGTAAGATACTCTACCCTATTGTTATTTAAATAAACATAGTTAAATATCAGTTTCGATAATTTACCTAAGGCATTTCCATCTGAATTTCTGTTTGAACCCGGATTCTTAGGAACAAAAGCTGCTAGAGCACCAGTAACTTTTATGCTCTTCTCTATCGTCATCGTCGTGTCGATTGTTGCAAATGCATTTACCTCAGACTTTGTAAGCGGTACCGGACGAAGAGTTTTCATTTTCCCGGATGAAATTTCTTTAGGGGGTATTTTCATTTGGGATGTATCCGACACGAAACCACCATAATTGGACATAACCGCAGCTTTTACGGAATCGGGAACAGGTTGATTTATTTTATATTCGGTAACAATATTAACTTCCTGAAATGACACCGGTTCAACACCGATCAGACCTCCCATGCTAAATCCTAATGAAATATTCATCTCGCAATAATTTGGAAGCCAATACCCATCATATCTCTCAAGCGATTGTTTAAAATTCAACTGCAAATTATGCACATAAGGAAACCTAACTCCCTCACTTGCTTTCAAATCAACTTTAACTATCGAATAAGTTTTTCCTTCAATATAAATTAAACCTTCCACAAGCGGTTGAATTTTCGAACGTGGTGTTACCCTAATTTCATATATAGGTGCTCCCATCGTTTTAATGCTATTAAGTAGCTTATAATCGTAATAATCGAATGCGTTATCTGCTATAGGCAGGTAGACCTTATTCAAAAGTAAATCAAGTGTATCCGCCGAAAAATCTGGTAAATGCTTGTTTGTAAGATCTGATGTGAGATCTAAATTATAAGATTTCTTTTGGTTTTCGGTTTTGTGAGTCTTCAGTATAAATTCTTTTTCAATGTTATTTTTAAGTTTGTATCCTCTAACAATCATTTCCTGAACCATTGTAATTTTGTCTACCGATCTCATAACACCTTTTCGATAAGCATTATACTCGTAATTCTCCAGACCCCGCCTATTGATGCGTTTCCGTTTGATTGCTTCTCTAATAATTCTATAGGCTGGGTCTTCGCCTGATACTATAACTTCAGGCAGAATGATAGGCTGTCTGATCAGACTAATCAAAATATTTTTCTTTGTTGGAACGGATATACTTATTGAATCCGTTTTGTATCCGACATAACTTATAAATAATAAGTACTTACCATTCTCAAGCTTTAATACGAATTCACCGTCTATATTTGAAACTGTCCCCATATTTGTACCGGCTAATAGTATGGATGCATAAGGAAGCGGTTTGTTGGAGACAGAATCCAAAACCTTCCCGCTAACTCCCTGCCCTTGTGCCATCATAATGTAAGGCAATCATATTTTTGCTAA
>JAJYOQ010000501.1 GCA_021796135.1 Bacteroidota bacterium | reverse complement strand
ATATGTCGCCGTTGTAATTATCTGTGATCTTATTAGGAATGTCGCCTTTAGCTATTCTATCAACATACTCGGCTGCTACATTAAGTGGACCTATAACTGCATCAAGAGTATTATTGACACCCTGTACTATTTCTTTATATCCGCCCTTAAATTTATCAGCATTACCTCTTGTTGCAAGTTTACCATCGACACCGGCTTTTGAAAGCATGTTAGATTCAGCAACTAAATCTTTTATTGTTTGGACTACTTTCGCAAGACTCTTTCCTAAGACATCTTTTTCCGATCTGATTTTAACTTCGACGTTATAATCGCCATCCGCAATTTTATCTGCGACCCTTACCTGATCCTTTATGCTCTCTATCATAAAGTTCTTGAATACTCCCATTAAATTACCAACTTCATCGGTTGAATTTTGAATAACTTCGACTTCTACATCGCCTTCTGATACTTTTTTAGCAATATCTGAAAGAATATTTAAAGGTTTACTAATAATTCTTGAAATGAATATCCCTAAACCCAATGCAAGTAAGACACCAATTATAACGAATATAATCATGTTCTGGATTGATGAATTTGCAGCAAGTGTATTCCCATCAGAGGTTTTTTTTGCTGCATCTACATTAGATTTTACAATATAGTTAATTTGAGCTTCTTCTGTTTTAGCTATTTTAGCACCATTACCGTCAATCAAACTCAGTGCTTCTGCATCCTTATTTGCTCTTACCAGCGGAATAATTTCTTCAATAAACTGTTTATATTGATTATCTAGATCTCGTAATTTTTCATAATTCTGTTTGTCACTAGCATCTATAAATGTTGTAGTATAATTATCTAATGCCTTATCGCGCAAATTATTTAGCTCTATTATCCGAGTCAAATTAGATTCGATAGTTGGACTGTCATTTGCACGAATTGCATCTCTGAGCTTAATTCTAGTTTGTTGAAAAGTATTAGTTATATCAACCAAATCTCCAAGAGGAACAGTCATTTTTTGATATAACCTGGTATCACTGTTATCAGCACTCTTTAAACTGCTGATACCTTCGTAGCCGATTAAACCGGCTATTGCTGCTACAAGTACAAAACTGGAAATCAATTTTGCACTTATTTTTAAGTTAAAGAACCACTTCATTGTGAACTCCTTTTTTTAATGAATGAATTATATAATTAATTAGTTAACCGTTTAAAATTATTTTACTTTCAGATACATTCTTACAGGTAGTTTTAATCATTTCTTCAGGATTGATTGTAATCGGATCACCATGACCCGGATAAATTGTTTTAATCTTTAACATTGCTAGCTTTTGCATTGTCTCTAAATAATCTAATGTGTATGCGCTGTTTGTATCACGGATTTGGAGTGTTGTATCTCCTGAAAATAGGATCTGTTCCTTTTCACAATATAGGCAAATGGAATCGGTTGAATGTCCCGGAGAATAAATGACATAAAATTCATGCTCGGCTAATTTTATTGTATCTCCGTCTTTTAGAATATAATCAACTACATCACCTGATAACACATTTGCATAAACTTTTGCGTTATACGCCTTTTTAAGGGCTGCTGTACCGCCCATATGATCGAAATGATTATGTGTAAGTATAATTTTATCGACCGGATTTTTTCCTACTCCTGTATATAGCTTATCTATTTCTTTAACTATATAATCATCAGTCCCTGTATCAATTACAGCATTAACATCATCAATAGTGTTCCATTCACCCATTAATAGGAACGAATTTCCGCTGTAAACTTTAGGATTTGTATTTAATCGGATGACTTTCATTTTGTTCAGCCGATCTTTCTGAAAAGCTGTGCATCGGAGACTACCTGCTCAAATAAATGGCTGATTTCATCAGGCATTTTTTGTGTCTGTTCTGTTGCGAAGAAACCGCCCGGCGATAATGATTTATGAAACATTTTTATCACTTCAATCCTTTCGGCATATTGAAAATGAAGAAGCACATTTTTACAAATTATCAGACTATAACCGTCGCCTACCGGATTTAAAGAGAGTAAATTATGTTTTTGATATTTTACTCTGTCCATAATAATGTTGTTAATTTTTGATGATCCTGCAGGAGCGCCTTCATTCGAAAAATATTTTTTCATAATTTCTTCGGGTATTCTTCCAAGCTCTTCGTCAGTGTAAACTCCGTTCCCGATTATATTTCCGAATTGCCCGCTCTCGTCTATATCAGTCGCATCGATATATACATTTTTGAATGCAAATGTTCCCATATTTTCGGCTAATATAATCGCAAGAGTGTATGGCTCGGGACCATAAGCACATCCAGCATCCCATATTCTGACTCTGCTTCTTCCTGCTACTTCGGGGACTAAATGTTTAACTGTATGTTCAATTGTATGTGTATCTCTAAAAAAGAATGTAAATGCCATAATTATTTTTCCAATATTTCTCGTTATTCCAATAAGTTTCTATTAATTTTTATCAAATTATTTATTAGCTTTTTTCTTCTAACTCTTCTTTTTCAGCTAATTTTATAATATCTAGAATTAGAGCAACAGTACCGTCTCCAAGAATAGTAGCGCCTGATACTCCTTCAACATTTTTATAAGCTTTGCCTAGTGTTTTAAGAACTGTTTGATGCTGACCGATTACGGTATCAACAACAAAACCCACTCGCATTCCTTTTATATCCGCAATGACTACTTGTTCTATTTCCGGTCTTTCCTCAATTATGTCAAACCGTTCACGCAGATTTACATAAGGAACAATTTCACCGCGTATATTTACTATATGGCGACCATGAGATCTTTCCAGATCTGCCTTCGATAATTCGACGCATTCTTCAACATAGGAGAGCGGAAGTACAAAATTGTCATCTTCAATTTTTACAAGAAGTCCGTCAATTATTGCAAGGGTCAAAGGAAGTTTTAGAGTGATCGTTGTTCCAATACCTATTTTGCTGGATACTTCCACTGTCCCCCTCAGACTATCTATTGCCCTTCGCACTACATCCATACCTACACCGCGCCCTGAAACATTAGTGACTTTACTGGCGGTTGAAAAGCCGGGAGCAAAAATGAATGAAAATATTTCTGAATCGCTTAAATCACTATTCTCCTGGGTCAATCCCATTTTAACTGCTTTTTCTTTAATTAATTCTTTGTTAATACCTTTTCCGTCATCTGTAATTTTTATGAGTACATTCCCTCCGGACTGTGAAGCCGAAAGCTGAATTGTACCGACTCTATTTTTGTTAATTGCCTCTCGTTCGGCAGGTGATTCTATTCCATGGTCAATGGAATTCCTAATAATATGGATTAGCGGGTCATTTAATTTCTCAATAACTGTCTTATCAAGCTCGGTCTCCGCTCCTTCGGTTGTAAGTTCGACTTCTTTTCCCAACTCCTTTGTTAAATCTCGGACTAATCGCTTAAATTTGCTAAATGTTGTTCCGATTGGAAGCATTCTTATATTCAGTGCGCTATCTCGCAGTGACCAGGTAATTCTTTCAACTTCTTCGGATACCGAAATCATTCCGGGATCCATATTGCTCAAAGCT
>JAJYOQ010000500.1 GCA_021796135.1 Bacteroidota bacterium | reverse complement strand
GTAGTACTGTCTTTCCAATGCCGTCTCCCGGCATTGTTACTATTGTTTTCATAATGAGATCCCCTCAATAATGAATAAAAATTTTTTCAATCGAAACTTATGTAATATTTTTACTCAATTCAAGAAATACATTGCAGACTAATTTAATTTTTATAGCGGCAGTGTGAACGAAATACTCGTACCTATTCCTAATTCACTTCTTACGGAAATTGTTCCACCGTTTCTTTCTACCATTTCCTTGCAAATCATAAGTCCTAAACCAGTCCCTTTCTCGTCATTTGTACCTCTTGTAGATATAGCATTCAATCCAAATAATTTTTTTGTTTGTACTTCAGTCATTCCGACTCCGTTATCTGAAACTGTTATAATTATAAAATTATTATTTGCCTTTATAGAATTTATTTTTATTGAACCATCCCTATTCGTAAACTTAATTGAATTTGCAATTAAGTTTTGCAATATCGAATGTAGCATAGTTGCATCCGCCGAAATAAGAATATCTTTATCTGTTTCATTAATTAGGCCGATTTTTTTTAGTTTAGCATTCCCCGAAAGAAGATTTATCACGTTTTCTGTTTTGTTATAAAGATTTATCTTCTCAGGCTTTAATTTCATATTGTCAGTTTCTAATCTTGACCAATTCAGCAAATTTTCCAGAAGATTATATTCGTTTTTCAATAAATTGTATATTTCTTTATTATAATCTTTAATTTCTTCTTGTGAGAATGTTTCAAAATCATTAACCAAAATTTCTGAAAGTCCTAAAAGGGGATTAAATGGACCTCTCAAATCATGAGCTATAATGGAGAATAGCTTATCTTTACTTGCGTTTAATTCTTTCAACGCATGAGAATATTTTTCCGATTTTTCTTCAGCAAGCTTGCTCGCCGTTATATCACGGGATATTCCGACTAATCCTATACATTGACCCTGTTGATTTATTATAGGTACTTTTGTGGCAGTTACCCATATGTGCTCCCCCTCAGCATTTCTGATCCTTTCTTCTTTTGCTATTAAAGGCAATTTTGATTTGATAATTCTTTGTTCATCTTCATAAGCTGCCGCGGCATGATCTATTTCAAAGAAATCAAAGTCACTTTTCCCTATGGCGTCTTTAGGATCTGAAATACCGAAGTGCAACTTTGCTTGAGCATTATTACATCTCGTAAACTTGGATTCAGTATCCTTGAAATAAATCGAATCCGGAATGTTGTCAAGTAAAGCTTGAAGTAAATCCTTTTCTTTTCTTAAATTTTCTTCTGCAATTATTTTATCCGTAATATCGATAAAACTCCAAACTCTTCCGACTGATGTATTATTAAATATTTGAGGTTGTGAAAATCTTTCTATAATTCGTCCGTTCTTAAATTCTAATAGATCATGGCTTTCTGCCTCTGGAGTTGAGTATAATTGATTTACTTTATTAATGAAATTAACAGGATCTTTTAATTGGTCAAAAACATACGCTAAAGTTTTTTCGTCATTCCTTTCCTTAATTATTTCTTCAGGGACGCTCCATATCTCTAAAAATTTTTTATTGAAAAAGACAATTTTACCTTGAAAATTAACAACAAGTATTCCTTCTCTAATAGCGTTTAAGGTGGAGTTAAGAAGTGACAGAGTTTCATCGTATTTTACTTCTAAGTTTTGACTTTGATGAATGTATTCTTGTTCATTTTTCTTGCACATCTTATCCCTTCCCGGTTTTAAAAGATTTTAGTATTTAATTATCTGCGGATTAAGATATTTTGTCATCTACATGATTCACGCAAAAATGTCAGTTTGAAATATATAAAAGCCTACAAACTTTATTACTTCATATTTCCACAACTCAATTTTCCAAGTATCTCGTAAAAAGGACAATTAATATAATATTTTTTTCTTTATCCACTTTATCCCGCTTTCGGCAGAGTAAAATAAAATTTACTTCCTTTCCCTAATTTGCTTTCTACCCAGATTTTCCCGTTATTCATTTCTACAAATTCTTTGCAGATTAAAAGCCCTAGCCCAGTCCCTGCTTCCCCATTTGTTCCATTTGTTGTTTCTTGAGTACCATCCTTAAAAAGATTATTAATCATTTCCGGGCTCATTCCTAAACCATTATCCCCCACAGAAACAGTAATGTTATTCCCTTTATCAGCAATATTTATACTAACTTCACCGTTTTCATTAGTATACTTAATCGCGTTTGATACAAGATTACGGATAATAGTCTCTATCATGTCGGGATCGGCATAAGAATTATAATTTGAGCTGACATTGTTCTTAAGAATGATGTTCTTGTTTTTTGCTACTATCGCCAAGGATCTGAAGACAGAATTAATAATTGAATCTAAAGATATTATTTTAGGCTCATGACTAACTTTATCTAAATTAAGCCGTGCCCACGTTAGAAGGTTGTCTATAAGAGATAGAAGATTTTTTAATGAAGAATTGATATTGGAAATATAAAGTATTTTTTCACTTGTCGAAATATTATTAAAATCTTCAAGCAGCAGTTCGGAAAAACCTAATAACCCGCTGAAAGGACTGCGTAAATCATGCGCAATGATCGAAAAAAGTTTATCTTTTTGAATGATTAGTTTTGAAAGTTCTTCCTTAGAATTTTTCAATGCTGTTTCATATTCCTTTATTTCGGTAATGTCCGTCATTATTCCTACAATACCGGTGAGATTATTATACTCATCAAATATCGGGGCTTTGTTAATCTTGAACCATTTGGCTTTTCTGATGTTTATAGTTATCAATCTTTCAATATTATTTATTTCCTTTTTCCCCTTTAATATTTGTTCGTCTTCCTCTTTAGCCTCTAAATAATCTGCTTTTGACAGAATCGATGAGTTGTCCTTGCCAATTATATTTTGTTCGTCAACTTCAAAAATTCTTAAATAAGATGAATTCACTAATTCGAATTTCTTATCTAATCCTTTTACAAAAATAATCTCTGGAGCGGCATCGATAATTGTCTTTAATTTCTTTTGACTTTCGGACACTTTTGCGGCTAAATCCCTTCTTTTCTTAACGTCTTTTATGGTAAATCCGAAGAAAATGCTTAATGTTAAAACAAAAATGACCAAAAGTAAAACTTGGATGTAAATGCTCTTGTCAGATAGGTTTTGAAACTTAAGGGCATAATCGAAACTTTTTTTCTCTTCATTTCTATCAATAGCCGATAGATACCCGTATATCTGCCGGAAAGCGCGATCTTTGATTCTCAATTTATTTAGATCCTTTTGCTTAAGTAAAGAAAATATACCGGCGGAAGTCAAAGAGTGATATTGTATTACCGATTTAAGCGAATCCAGGTATTTTAATGAAAGTGGGTCATTATCTATCAATAATTCTATATTATTCATTGAACTTTTTATGTAATTGAAAGTATTACTATAATATAAAGAGTCCTCTTGAGAAATTGCTTTGAAGAAAGAACGGTTTTGCTTTGCTTCAAGTTGATTTAAGGAAGAGATAAGCATGTGGATTGATACCCGAAGCTTTGAATTTTCTACTATTAATTCGGATGTTTTGTGAAG
>JAJYOQ010000051.1 GCA_021796135.1 Bacteroidota bacterium | reverse complement strand
AATTAAAAACTAATACAAAAAGATTCCCTAATGTAAGAATTTATAATTTTGCACTTGGTAATCAGGAAGGTGACATCGAATTTTATGAAAATAATTATTCACATGCTAGCTCCGTATTGCCTATTTCTGTTTTTCAAAAAACTAATTTTCCAAAAACAGCAGTTACTAAGAAAATTAAAGTACCAATAAAAAAAATAGAAAAACTATTTTATGGAAAGAAATTGCAAGGACCAATTTTAATGAAATTGGATGTACAAGGTTTTGAAAAAGATGTAATAGAAGGCGCAGGTGAGTTAATACATCAAATCGATTATCTTTTATTTGAAACTTCATTTATCCAAATGTATGACGGCGAACCATTATTTAGTGAAATGCATGATTTTATGAATAGCATAGGTTTCAGATTGGTAGCGCCGGTCGGCTTTCTACAATCTGAAAAGTCAATAATTTTGCAAATGGATATGTTATATAAAAGAGTTAAATGACCATATCTATTATCTCAATAAATTATTTCCCCCAAAATTTCGGAATAGCCAAAATAGCTAATAACTTAACCCATTCTTTAGCTATCCAGGGTCATAATATTAATGTTATCACAGCAAGACCTTTTGATCAAAATTTTCATAAGATCAATAATTGTTCTTATAATGAGATTGTGCATAGTAATATTAAAATAATTCGTGTACCCGTTTATTTATTTAATAAATCAAACTTTATCAATAGGGTCTTATTTGATAGTTCATTTTTTATTAGCTCAATATATAAGTCAATAAGAAATTGTAGA
Organism: Bacteroidota bacterium; assembly: GCA_021796135.1. Next base: position 14,022 of record JAJYOQ010000051.1, on the reverse strand, counting down.
AAATCAGATAAAATTGTTATAATCTCACCTCCATTACAATTAGGTTTAATAGGGATATTACTTAATTTATTATATAAAAAAGAATTCATTTTTTACGTCCAAGATTTAGTTCCGGACCTACCTGCGAAATTAGGAATTATAAGAAACATAACTTTGTTGAAAATCTTACAAAAAATGGAGAAATTAATATATATTAAATCATCTAAAATTATAACTATATCTAACGGAATGGCTGAAAACATAAAAAGTAAATTGCTATCCCTGCATTATTCAAAAGTATATGTCGTAAACAATTGGGCTGATAAAATATTAGAAGAAAGTGATTTAGAAAATGACGGCAAGCCATTTCTAAAATCATTGAATTTGCATGACAAAGTGATAGCTCTTTATTCTGGATCTTATGGTAAAAAACAATCATTTGAAAGCACTATACCAATTATAAAGATAATTAGTGAAAATTTTCCTTTTGTACATTTCTTATTTACCGGTGAGGGACCTACCAAAGCGAATTTTATTAAAAAATTAGAAATTGCTAATTTAAATAACGTTACTTTTCTAGAATTTCTAAACGATGAGGATTATTATAGAGTAAATTCAGAATCTCACTTTATTTTCTTTCCACAACATAAAGATATAACAAATGAATTAATGCCCAGTAAAATAATATCTTCAATAGCAATGGGTAAACCCATATTTTGTCTTGCTAATAAAAATAGTGATGTTGCTGCTTTAATCAATAGCTCCAAATGTGGCATAGTAATTGATTTAGAAGAAGTTAATAATTCAAGTATAGAAAATCTTAAAATGGCATTCTCTCCACTATCGGATAAGAAAACAAGAAATGAATACGGTAATAATGCAAAAAAATATGCAGAAATTCATTTTCAAAAAGATTTGCTATTAGATAAATTATCTGAAATAATTACAGAATAAAATGATCTGGCGTTCAACATATCATAGAAGAATAGCACAGCTGGCTGATTTTTGCACTGCATTGATTAGCTTTATGCTTGCATATTTTATTTCAATATTGTTACATAAACTGGAGCCTTCTCTTTTTCCACCTGAAGCTAAAATAAGAATATCGTATATTTTAATAATATTAATCCTTAGTGTTCTTTACGGAATTTTATTTGATCAGCATAAAGCATATAGCTACCAGCGCTTTACTTCGCTTATAAGAGAATATGCAATTGTAATTAAAGTATGCTTTACAGGCTCACTTATAAGTATTGCTATCATGTTTTTGCTGGGAGCTAAAGAAATTCCGCGCACGATTATCATTATATTCTTTATAGTAAATTTGTTTTTGTTTATAACTGAAAAAACTTTCCTATTTTATGCCGCTTCCTTAATACGACGAAAAGGAAGAAACCGGAAAAAGGTAATATTAATCGGAACCGGAACAAGAGCAAATTCCTTTATATCTACTGTTAAAAGTAATTTCAATTGGGGATTAGATATTGTAGGACTGCTTACGGGAGACTCTGAGAATATCGGGAAGGAAGTATTAGGCGTAAAGATTCTTGATCATTATAGTAATATACAGCACATATTAAAAACAATTAACCCGGAAGAAATAATAATTACAATATCAACCAAAAGATTCGATCAAATTAGAGAAGTTCTCGAAATTTGTGAAAGAGAGGGTGTTGCAGTAAGGCTAAACTCTGATTTCTTTGGGCATATTACAAAAAATATTACTATTGATAATGTTTTTGGTTTAAGTATTATAAGCTTTAATATGATAAAACAGTCTGAGATAGAACTTTTCCTAAAACGTATAATTGATATAATAGGTTCTTTGATTGCTATATTGATTTTTTCGCCATTTATGTTAATTGCAGTTATAGGAATATGGATCACTGACGGTAAACCCATCCTATATAATTGGAATGTTATCGGATTAAATAAAAATCCAATTAAAAGCTGGAAATTTAGGACTATGATTAAAGATGCAGATAAACTAAAAAAAGATTTATTGGATGAAAACGAAATGGATGGTCCTGTTTTCAAAATAAAAAACGATCCCCGTATTCTTCCTTTCGGAAAATGGTTAAGAAAATGGAGCATAGATGAAACACCTCAACTGTTTAGTGTACTGAAAGGAGATATGAGTCTCGTTGGTCCAAGACCCGCCGGTCCTCACGAACTTGATAGATACGAAAGTTGGCATAGAAGAAAGCTAAGCATAAAACCTGGCATTACTTGCCTGTGGCAGGTAAACGGTCGTAATAAAATTTACAAATTTGATGACTGGGTTAAGTTAGATTTGGAGTATATTGATAATTGGTCTCTGCTTTTAGATATTAAAATTTTACTTAAAACAATTCCGTCTGTAATTTTAGGAAAAGGAGCATCGTGAGATAAGTGAATGGTAAAGAGTAAATAGCAAATAGTAAGAAAAAACTCCTCTGCCATTTCGACTGAGTCGTCGAAGGTGAAATCTTCCTTCTTGCAACATATAAGATATCTCAGTCGAAGATTTATCCCGTATGCGGGACTCCTTCGATATGACAAACTCGAATTGACAGCCCTGTCCTTCTGTCATTTCGACTGAGTCCTCGAAGGAGAAATCTTTCTTCTCGCAACATATAAGATATCTCAGTCGAAGATTTATCCCGTATGCGGGACCCCTTCGATATGACAAAAAGAATCTCCTCTGTCATTTCGAGTTATTGAAAAAGGCATTGCCTTTATTTATTAAAAGAAAGACCACTTGTGTCATTTCGAATCCGGCTTAAGCCGGTGCCTGTACCGTTTGCGGTGAGAAATCTTTTAGCTTGTTTTTGCTCAAAAACACATTTCTCAAGCAGTGGTCATTAGTACTGATTCCTCTAATGAGAAATCTGTTTCTAGCAAACAATTAACAACAACCAACGTGCAAAATAATGATCGTTAAGCTTTGCTTTGAATTATGAATCCCTATTTTGTAATTTAATATGTAAAAGTAATTTTAGTCTTTGAAAAATTCACTTTTCATGAAGTTTTTATAAATAATTTAATGGAAATACTATGAAACCTATGACAAGAATTGAGATTAATCCTGCGGTACTATCGGGAAAACCTATAATACATGGGACAAGAATTCCGGTGGAACTAATAGTAAAATTAGTTGCACAACGCTGGACAGATGATCAAATATTACAAGAATATCCCATGCTAAAAAAAAGAGATATACAAGAGGCATTACTATATGCAGAGAGGCTTGTTCAGAATGAGGAAGTTTATCCGCTCCTAAAACAATGATAAAGTTTATTGTAGATGAGAATGTCGGTTTTACAGTAGTAAAATATCTTCGTGATATAGGTTTCGATACTAAGTTTGTCAGTGAATTATTTCCGGCAAGTGATGATATTTTTATAATGGAAAAAGCTTTTCAAGAAGAGCGAATAATAATTACCAACGATAAAGATTTTGGATACTTGACTTTCAAATTCAACCTTCCTGCTTTATCTGTAATACTATTTCGTTTTGATGATGAATCGCCTGAATTAAAGATAAACGCAATAAAAACTATATTAAGTTTGCCTGAAGAAAAAATACTAAATCATTTCATTGTAACGAGTGAGAATAAAATTCGTATACGACCTTTAGAAAGTTGAGAACAGGAAAAACTCCTTGCAATCGGGGATTTATGATTTGGGATTGACGATTTACTAATGACGATTTTGGAATGATGATTGACGAATCTCGATTGATGAGCAAGGATTGATGACAAGTTAGTTTATTTCTTTATTCTTCAATAGACAATCTTCAATATTCAATCCAAATGCAATAGTCGCTGATTTATCCCGTATGCGGGACTCCTTCGATATGACAGCGCTGTCCTCCTGTCATTTCGACTGAGTCCTCGAGGGAGAAATCTTTCTTCTCGCAACAAAAAAGATATCTCAGTCGCAAGCTCCTTCGATATGACAAAAAGAATCTCCTCCTGTCATTTCGACCAACGGGAGAAATCTTGTACTCAGCTTTACAAAAAATCCCAATCAAATAGGGTGAACTAAAAAAAGGAAACAAAATGATTGTAGTTCGTGCCCCCTTCAGACTTCCGCTTGGCGGAGGAGGAACAGACCTTCCTTCTTATTACCATAAGCATGAAGGATTTTTAATTACTGCCGCAATTAATAGGTATATGTACATTAATATCAATGAGCCGGCAATTGTTAATAAGATAAAAATTAATTACAGCAAGGTTGAAATTATAGATGTTGATAAGATTAATGAATTGAAACATGAGATCGTACGGGAATCATTAAACTATTTAAAGATAAAAAGACCATTGGAAATATCTTCTATGGCAGACCTTTCAGCCGGCACAGGTATGGGATCGTCAAGTTCCTATACTGTAGCATTGCTTCAAGGTTTGAATTCAATGCTAAGAAGGCACATACCAATAAAAGAACTTGCCGAAGAAGCATGTAAAGTGGAAATAGAATTAATTGGTAAGCCGATCGGCAAGCAAGATCAATACGCTGCGGCATTCGGCGGAATAATTCAGCTTGATATTGACAGGCTGGGGGATGTTACGGTTAATCCTTTAATTTTAGATCATGAAGTAATCTATGAATTAGAAAATAGATTAATGATGTTTTATACTAACATTGAGAGAGACGCGAATGAGATACTGGGCGAACAGAGCAGGAAGATAGCTGGTGAACAGTCAACAGTGAATAGTGAACAGTCATCGGTAGGGCAAAAGCAGCAGGAGAACAGAGTTCAGAAAACAGAGGGCGGCAATGCAGTGGAGGCGATGCATAGGATAAAGGAAATTGGGTATGAGGTTAAAAATGCTTTAATCAAAGGAGATGTTTGCCAATTTGGAAAATTATTAAATGTGCATTGGCTTGTAAAGAAATCAGTTTCTAATAAAATGAGTAATTCTAAAATTGATGATTGGTATGAGCTGGCAATGAAGAACGGTGCTCTTGGCGGAAAAGTGATGGGTGCGGGCGGCGGCGGCTTTATGCTGTTTTGTGTCGATAACGGAAAACGTAAACACTTTAGAAAAACTTTAGAAGATGCCGGACTTAGGTATATGGATTTTAAGTTTGACTGGGAAGGCGTGAAGACGCTCGTTAATATTTAGTTAATTATGAAGTTTATTTGTTGAAAGGTTGAATTGTTGAAATGCTCAAATAAACAGGTCAACGATTCAACAACTCAACATTCTTAAAGGGAAAAATGGAATATCAATTTGGGTTTGAAAAATTAAATGTCTGGCAAAAAGAGTTTCTTCAAAAGATCAAGCACATTTTACAAATTTATCATATAGCAGTTTAATGGAAGTTCTAAATCAATTGTATATTGCAAAAGATCTAAACTATATCTCAAAAGAAACACTAATAGATTTAAAGAAAAAGATCTCAGAAATTTCAAATCAATTAAACTCTTTAAGAAAATCTCAACTAAACAAATAAACATTTATACAAATCAACAATTAAACTTTTCAACAGTTCAACAGTTCAACAATTCAACAATTAAACAATTAAACAATTCAACAAAAAGAAGAATGAAAACTAAAGTATTAATAACCGGCATCGCCGGATTTATCGGTTCAAATTTAGCAGATAGACTATTAAACGAAGGCAAATATGAAGTAATCGGTATTGATAATTTAGCTTATGGCAAGGAAGAACAGATACCCGAAGGTGTTGAATTCCATAAAATGGATATACGCAGCCCTTCCATTATTCCATTATTCCAACATTCCGATTTCGTATTTCATCTTGCTGCAAAGAATTCAATAATTGATTGTCAAAACAATCCTGTAGAAACGGCTGACATAAACATTACCGGCACTGTCAATGTATTTGAAGCCTGCCGGATTAATAATGTAAAAAAGGTAATTTATGCCGAGTCTTCCGCAATGTATGAAGGAAGCGATATTTTACCTACACCCGAAACGGAAGTAAATCCTCAAAGCTTTTATTCGGTAAGTAAATTTGCTACAATGTATTTCGCAGAAGCTTATTCAAGGTTTTATAATCTAAAATCTACAGCTTTAAGATATTTTTGTGTGTATGGTCCAAGGCAGGATTACAGACGTACTATTCCTCCGGTGTTCTCATCTTTTATTATTAAATTACTAAAAGGCGAACAGCCAACTATATTCGGTACTGGGGAGAAACGCAGGGACTTTATTTATGTGGACGACATAAATGATTTTCATATTCAATGTATGGAAGACGATCGCACCACAGGAAAGGTCTTTAACTTAGGAAGCGGAAAAAACTATTCAATAAATGAAATCTATAATATTATTTCAGAATTATTAAAAAATGATTTAAAACCTTCATATAAATCTGATCAACCAGGCGAAGCATTCGCCAATCTTGCTGATATTACTGAAGCGAAAAAATTAGGATGGGAACCGAAGACGGATTTGGAGACCGGATTAAAAGCATCGATTGAATTCATAAAGAAAGAATTGAAGAAGGGGAATTTGTAGGAGGGAATAGTGAACTGTTAATGGCAAAGAGTAAATGATGTAAAGTTCAGTTATTAGAGTTCCTTTAAAATCCTTTTTCCGCTCAATTGTCATTTCGAATCCGGCTTTAGCAGGTGAGAAATCTGTAACTTGACCTACATTTCAACAATTCAACTTCTTAAAAGAAATAATAGGATTGGAACTAACTTTTAACTATTCACTATTTACAATTCACTAATTTCAAACATGCAAGCAATAATCCTAGCCGCCGGTAAAGGCGAAAGACTAAAAGAAATTACACAAACAATTCCCAAACCAATGATTGAATATCATGGGAAGCCTATACTCCAATATAATATTGAACTATGCAAAAAATATGGAATAAATGAAATTTATATTAATCTTCATCATCTCCCGGAAAAAATAACAAAATATTTCGGTACAGGCGAAAAGTTTGAAGTTAATATAAAGTATTCATATGAAAAAGAATTACTAGGTACAGCCGGAGCAGTAAAAAAAATAGCAAAAGAATTCTTAAATCCTTCAATTCAACAATTCAACAATTCAACAATTCAACAACAAAACTCCTTCTTCATCCTCTACGGCGACAATTACTCCAATTATAATCTAAACTTATTGATTGAAAAACAGAAACAAACTAACTCTGTATGCATAATAGCATTTCATATTAGGGAAGATATATCACATAGCGGAGTAGCGGAGTTTGATAAAAATGGTAGAATTCTAAGATTTATAGAAAAACCAAAAAACGGTGAAACAAAAAGCCATTGGGTAAATGCAGGAATATATTTATTGAAGTCAGAAATTTTAAATTTTATAAAAGAAGGTAATTCCGACTTTGGAAAAGACATCTTCCCGAAATTATTAAAAAATCAAATTCCAATTTATGGAGTTTGTGAAAACAAAGAAGTAAAAGCCTTCGATACAATAGAAATGCTAAATCAAAATTTGGCGTAATTTTTTTTGCTTTGCCCTTTCGAAGCAAAATATTGCCTGTCATTTCGACAGAATACTCTCCTATGTCATTTCGACTGAGTCTTCGAGGGAGAAATCTTTTTCCTCGCAGCAGTAAAAGATATCTCAGTCGAAGATTTATCCCGTATGCGAGACTCCTTCGATATGACAACGCATCCTTCTCTGTCGAGTTATTGAAAAAGGCATCGCCTTTATTTATTAAAAGAATGACCACTCCTGTCATTTCGAATCCGGCTTCAGCCGGTGAGAAATCTTTTAGCCCATTTTTGCTCAAAAACGCATTTTCAAAAAGTGGTCATTAGTACCAACGGGAGAAATCTTTTCTCCGTTTTTAAATGAATCAACATAACTATTACATTTACATCCTATCCAATTGGAATAATAAAGTCCTATATATCGGGATGACAAACGACTTAAATAGAAGACTATATGAACATAAAAATAAATTAATTGAAGGCTTTACAAAAAAATATAATGTCAATAAATTAGTCTATTATGAGTACACTAACGATGTTAGTGCTGCAATCAGGCGAGAAAAAGAAGTAAAAAAATGGCGAAGAGAAAAGAAAAACAACTTAATAGAAAAAATAAACCCTAACTGGAAAGATCTATGTTTGCCTGTCATTTCGACCGAGCCTGCCTGCCGGTAGCCAGGTCCTCGAGGGAGAAATCTAAAAGTTTGTTATGCAGAAAATTCCAAATAAATTGGCAATAATTATTTGTCATTTCGACCAACGGGAGAAATCTTCTTCCCCGCGATAACAAAAGATATCTCAGTCGAGGACTCCTTCGATATGACAACATAGACTTCTGTGTCATTTCGACCAACGGGAGAAATCTTTTCCTCCCGTGAAACAAAAGATATCTCCCCGCAAACGGGATAAACTCCGGGAGAAATCTTAAATCTCATATTTCACAAGTCCCACATCAAAAATAAAATCAATATTATGGAGCATAAAAATGAATGAAAAAATAGGAGTAATTGGTCTATGGCATCTTGGCTGTGTAACTTCAGCATCATGGGCAAAATTGGGCTTCAAAGTAACCGGTTTTGATTACGATGAACAAAGAATTAAAAATTTAAATAACGGAATACCCCCGATTTATGAACCGGGTTTATCCGAATTAATAAAAGATAGAACAAAAAGTAATTTCCTTCTTTATTCAAACGATATCGAAGTTTTATCGGGTTGCGATTTCATATTCCTATGCTACGATACCCCTGTTAGAGACGATGATTCAAGCGATACTAGTATTCTTGAAAAATCAGTAGATGATGCGAAAAGAATTATGAAGGACAATGCAATATTAATTATAAGTTCTCAATCTCCTGTGGGATATTGCAGTGAACTTAGAACAAAAATGAAAGATTTTAATAATACTTTAGACCTTGCATATTCACCAGAAAATTTAAGACTTGGCGAAGCAATAAATTGTTATTTGAATCCTGGTAGAATAATACTTGGCGCTGCAGATAAAGAGACCGAAACAAAATGTACTAACTTATTCAATAAAATTACAAATGAAATTTTAAATATGAACCTTGAAAGCGCTGAAATGGTTAAGCACGGTATAAATTCATTTTTATCAATGAGCATTGTATATGCAAATCATCTTGCAGATATATGTGAAGAAAAAGGAGCAAGAATTGAAGATGTTGTTCGTGGAATAAAATCAGATGTTCGTATAGGGCAAAAGGCATATTTATCTCCCGGAATAGGATTTTCCGGCGGTACTTTAGGACGGGATTTAAAAGTGCTGGATTCTGTAAATGAGTCTTCAAACGGCTTTGCAAAGCTGTTTGGAATAATACATACACTTAATAGTGAAAGAAAAGATGCTATCCTAAAAAAGACCCGGAAAATTTTGAATGGAATTGAAGGTAACACGATAAGTATTCTTGGGCTAACGTACAAACCCGGTACAAGTACTTTGAGGAGAAGCCTGCCGATTGAAATTGTTAATCTTTTTAAATTAAATAAAGCAACTATTAAAGTATTTGATCCAAAAGCAGAATACTCTGAATTAGACTATAAACCTAATTTTGAAATCTCAAAAAGTATAGAAGAAGTTGCAAAAGATAGCGATATTCTAATCCTATTAACTGAATGGGATGAATTTAAAAATTATGATTGGTCAAAAGTTATTAACTCCATGCATAATAAAATATTTTTTGACACAAAAAATGTTTGAGATGAATTAAAAATGGAAAATTTCGGTTTTAATTATTATTCAATTGGAAGATGAAAATGCAAAAACTTGAATCAAAAACGGTAATTGTAACTGGCGGAAGTTTAGGAATTGGTCTTGCAGTTGCAAAAAAATGTGCAGAAGAAGGTGCAAGAGTTGTCATTACTGCTCGAAATGAAAATGATCTTAAGAATGCTGTTGGTGAATTAAAAGAAATATCTTCAGTTGAACATAAATATTATACTCTGGATGTTAGTAATCTTCAAGATGTTAAAAAATTTGCTTATTGGTGTAATCAAAATAATTTACAAATTAATGGTTTGGTTAACTGTGCCGGTATTTATGGTCCAATTGGCAAAACACCTGAAATTGATTTGGTAAAATTTACTGAGGCAATAAATATTAATTTTCTTGGCACAGTATATATGTGCAGCACTTTTGCTCCGCTAATTAAATCAAAATCAAAAAAGAAAATAATAAACTATTCAGGCGGAGGCGCAGCATCACCGTTTGCTAATTATTCCGCTTACGCTACTAGTAAAATAGCAATTGTAAGGTTTACTGAAAATCTTTCTATTGAACTTGCCGAAGATAATTTTGATATTAATTGTGTAGCTCCAGGATTTGTAGTGACTCGACTTCATCAGAAGACATTGGAAGTAGGCGGAGAAAAAGCTGGCAATTCTTTTTTTGAAAATACTAAAAAACAAATTGAAACAGGCGGCGTCCCTCCGGAGAAAGCAGCCCAACTTACTACTTTCTTATTATCCGAAGAGTCAAATAGTATAACGGGTAAGTTTATTTCGGCTCCTTGGGATCCGTGGAATGAAAAAGATTTTCAAGAACTTCTTAGGAATGACAAAGATTTTGCTACTTTAAGGCGTATTGACAATAAAACCTTTTTTAAAAAATCATGATTGTAGCAATTATTGGCTGCGGTTTAATAGGAAGAAAAAGAGCATTGGCATTATCGGCTGATGACAAGCTGAGTGCATGCTGCGACACGAATTTAGATATTGCAAAAAAGTTTGCGCAAGATTTCTCTTGTAATTATTTTACTGATTATAAAAAGTTATTAGATGAAGTTGATTGTGATGTTGTAGTTGTCTCTGTCGTTAATAAATATGCTAAAGATATAATTATTGATTCTATTAAAAACAATAAAAATGTAATTGCAGAAAAACCTCTCGGAAGAAATCTTGCCGAAGCAAAAGAGATAGTCTCATACCTTTCTGTCATTTCGACTGAGCCTGCCTTGCCGGTAGGCAGGTCCTCGAAGGAGAAATCGTTCAACCAACAATTCAACAACTCAACAAATAAACAGTTAAACACTTCAACTCTAAAAACCGGATTCAACCACCGCTTCCATCCCGCTATATGGCAAGCAAAGCAAATGGCAGATGAAGGAAAGATCGGAAAGATATTTAACATCCGTGCAAGATACGGTCACGGCGGAAGATCGGGAATGGAAAAGGAATGGAGAGCTTCAAAAGAATTATGCGGTGGTGGTGAGCTTTTGGATCAAGGCGTTCATGTCATTGACTTAATCCGCTGGTTCGGTGGAGATGTCAAAGAAGTATTTGGTAAAGCTGAAACAAAATTCTGGGATATGGAAGTTGAGGACAATGCATTTGCTATTCTAAAGACAAAGGATGATGTAACAGCATCCTTTCATGTGAGCTGGACAAACTGGAAAAATATTTTCTCATTTGAAATATTTGGAACAGATGGATATTTAAAGATCGAAGGCTTAGGCGGGAGCTATGGACAAGAAACTTTAGAATTTGGAAAAAGAAAAAAAGAAGGCGGCAGGCCTGATATTGAAATCTTCGAATTTCCGTCGGAAGATATTAGCTGGGAAAAAGAATGGGAAGAATTTAAAAAAGCAATAGAAGAGAAAAGAGAGCCGATCGGAAGCGGATATGACGGACAGAAGGCGAATGAAGTGATTGAGGCGGTGTATAGATCAAATCTTGAGAAAAAAGTAATAAAGTTGTGAATGGTAAACAGTGAATTGTGAAAATGATAAATGAAAGACCACATAAGAAATTGACACTGTTTCTATTCCTTCAAACATTTCGGAAGGATTAACTAGAAGAACCATTGCCGATAAGATTCATTTTCTAATTATTGCAAATGGTTCCTTAAGTGAGATCGATACTCAATTAGAAATTTCATTACGTCTTAGCTATATAGCTATAGCCAGATTTGAAGAGATTGAAGACAAAATTGTAAAAACACAAAAATTACTTAGTGGCTTAATCCGCAGTTTAAAATAGTAATTCAAAAACCATTCACAATTTACTATTCACACTTCACTGTTCACGCTTCACGCTTCACTATAAAATAATATATGAAATATAAAAGAATAGGAATATTAACCGGCGGCGGAGATGTAGCTCCGTTGAATGCAGTAATACATGCTGCGAAGGAAGAGGCATTACGAAATAATTATGAATTAATAGGCTTTAAGTATGGCTGGCAGGGAATTTTGGATGAGGATTATGTTTCTCTAAATAAGGTAGATATAAATCCGAATATCGGAGGTACAATTTTAAAATCTTCCAGAGTAAATATTGCAAGGGTAGAGAATGGCGCTGAAATAGTTAAAGGGAAATTTGAAAAACTAAATCTTGAAGGCTTAATAGTAATCGGTGGAGAAGACACATTATCAAATGCATTTTATTTAAAAGAGCTTCCAATAGTTTTAATAAGTAAGACTATAGATAATGACGTTGGTATTAATAACAAAAATGGAATTGTAAACTATTTTACTCTTGGATATCCTACTGCAGCATGTAAAATTTCTTCATTCGTAAGTTTAAGTGAAGGATTAAGAACAACCGCGTATTCCCATGAAAGAATAATTGTAGTTGAATCAATGGGGATGCATGCAGGATGGCTTGCAATTTCATCGTCGATGGGAAATCCGGATTTTATCATAATACCGGAATTTACTTTAGACTATGATGATTTTAAGGATAAGGTAAAGGAAAGGTACTTAAAAAATAAAAATGTTATTATAGTGGCTGCAGAAGGCTCCAGGTGGCAAAATGGCAAACATTTATCCGCAGACTTAAATGACAGTGACAGCTTTGGACATCCTAAATTTAAAGGCGCTGCTGAAATACTGGCTAAAAGATTGAAGGAAGATTTGAAGCCTTTTTTTGATACACGAAATGTAAATTCAGTTAACCCTTCTTATTTATACCGTTCTGGAATGCCGAATAAACTAGATTTAAAAGCCGGGGCAATGCTGGGAAAGAAAGCTGTCAAGACTTTAGTTAAAGGGGAAATATCTTCACCGTTTTTCCTAATTACAGAATTAAAGAACAAAGAATTAATGGCCGGGCAATATTCAATCGTCGGCTTAAATAATATAGAAGATTTCCACAGGTTTGTTGATGAGAGATATTATGACGCAAATGAATTTAATGTAACTCGCGAAGCTAAAAAATATTTGTCTAAAATAATTAGAGAAATTCCTTTGCAAAAGTATGGTGTTTGAGATAATGGGATTGCGGCACAGACTTATTCGCAGCGACGAACTGTATAATGACATTTATTATTTAAATTTATAAATAAAAACATAGAGGTATGAATGAATTTCAGCGACAACTTTCTTAATGAAAGCATTGAATTAATAAAAAAAATTAATTCAAACGATATTGAACAAATGGCAGAAATTATAGCAGGTGTTAGAGAAAATGGGGGAAGAGTTTTTTTTGTTGGCTCCGGTGGAGGAGCGGGTCATGCTTCACATGCAGTTTGCGATTTTAGGAAGCTGTGCAACTTAGAGGCTTATGCTCCTTATGATAATGTTTCTGAATTAACGGCAAGGGTAAATGATGAAGGATGGGATGTTACAATAATTAATTGGCTTAAGGTTAGCAAATTTAGAAGTAACGACGGCGTGTTTGTATTTTCAGTAGGAGGCGGAAATGAAGAAAAGAACATCAGTACTAACCTTGTTAATGTTGTAAAGTATGCAAAAGAATTAGGTGCTAAGATCGTCGGTGTTGTAGGCAAAGACGGAGGATATACAAAAAAATTAGGCGATGCGGTTGTTGTTATTCCAACTATTTCGAATGAAAGAATAACTCCTCATACGGAAGGATTTCAAGCAGTTATATGGCACTTGCTGGTTTCTCATCCAATGTTACAAATGAATCTTACAAAATGGGAATCAACGAAGTAATTTAAATCGTAGTAATTTCAAATAAATTAATTCAATAAAATTATTTAGGAGAGCTTATGGCTAATACAGTACGGAAGTTTAATGTAAAAATTTTTGCAGACGGGGCAGAAAAAAAAGGAATGCTTGAAATGTATGAGAATCCTATTATTTCAGGATTTACTACAAATCCGACACTTATGAAGAAGGTAGGCATAAGCGACTATAAGAG
>JAJYOQ010000499.1 GCA_021796135.1 Bacteroidota bacterium | reverse complement strand
GGTTTTAATGACCCAGATCAACTCTCCTCAGACAGTTTTCCATGTTCATTCAAATAATTCAACATGTTTGTACCTCCCAATTTCTTTTTGAAATCTTCATTCAATATCGCTGATTCAAACTCTTGAGGTGTCATATAATTTAATAAGGAATGCGGTCTCTTTGTGTTATAATCGGGTACACCTCATTCTATATGTTTCCTGAAATCATCAAAGTTGATGAATTCCCTCGTGTAGATATAGTCATCCTTAAATGTACCGAAGTATAGTTTAATGTGGCCATCCTCTTTCGGAGTGTGTGCATGTATTGTCTCATGCTTTATTCCCAGTGTTCTGAGATGCTTCTCGTATCCTGATGATGTCGACTGTGATCCATTGTCTGATCTAATTCTAAGACCTTTCACATTCAGCTCAGGTAATGTGCTCGAGATTATATTGTCAACAGTCTGAATCATCTAAGTCGTTCGAGACATCATTGACACAAGGTATCCCTTTATCTTCCTATAGCAGAGATCAAGGTATGCGGTGTAATATATCCAGTCCTAGCTGTCGATGTATATCTTTGTAAGATAGATAACATGCATTACTCATTGCAGTAAACCTGTAATCCAAAGTGAAAAAGACGTTCAAATTACTTATTTTTTAACGCTAAATGATCACGATATACTTACCAAAAAAATAAATATTCTATAAGAATAAACAAATCGTTGCAAGAATATATTCAGGAAACAGTTCAATATAATAATTTAAGATCAATTTCTATAGTCATTCCTGCTTACAACGAAGAAAATAGAATTAGACCGGTTTTAGAAGAAATATGTGAATACATTAAATTAAATAAAATGCCTTGGAATATCATTGTATCAATAGATGGAGACGATGATACTGAAGCTATAGTTAAGACAATGCGTGCAAACAATAATTTCCTTGATTATATAAGAGGAAATGGGCGTGGTGGAAAAGGCTCTGCAATAAAGAAAGCGGTAAAATTATCGTCGGGGGAATTTACGTTATTAATGGATGCAGATGGGAGTATTTCTTTAAGAGAAATTGTCGGCGTCATTCATTACTTGGATTTTTACGATGGGATTATTTTCGATAGATATTCGAATAAGAATAATCTAATACCTTTGCACAGAAAAATTCCTAGTAGAGGATTCAATATTCTTGTAAGGGGAATATTGGGTATCAAAGTGAAAGATACACAATGTGGATATAAATTAATAGAGAGCAGACGCCTAAGGACAGTTTTCAAAAAAATTTCTTTTTCCAATGCATTTTTTGATGTAGCTATGCTCTATTATCTTAAAAAGAGTGGAGCAAATATGAAGGAGATTTCTGTGGAATATGAGCATTCAAATGAAAGCAAATTTAACATTTTTGGGTTAATTTTGGGTCAAGGTATTTCGCTACTAGGTTTTAGAATAAGAAATTCACCATTATGGAATTATATACCTAACTCTCTCGTAAAGTTGTATTACAGAAAATTTCGTTGGATGTGATAAAAGAGGCTATAGTTTTTAAATTCCAGTAGTCTGGTTTATTTGTAACATTATTTACTAAGGACCTTTACGCATTTGAGTGGCCTGGTTTATTGCATGATGTCCTGATTATTGCAATTCGATTAACTGCCGGGCAATTTTAATCAAGTGGCTATTCAAGCAGTAAACCTTTCCGGGATAGCTCAAACAAAACGGAGAACAATATGAGCTTAAAGTTCTTATATACATGAAAGTCCGATGACCCTATTATTATTAAGATGTCTGAATTCCCTAATGATGCCTGTTAGCCTTAATCATTCCTATCATTCACATCAAAAGACGGATTTCAAAAGACGAAAAAAAATTATCATCTTCATACTTATTCTGCATTAGGGGAAGCATCCGCAATGGATTTAATCGTTTGAAAATCCCCTATATACCTCCAAATATTTATTCAACGCCTTAGCTGGGCTGAAATATTCCTTTCTAACAGTGTTTAATTCTGTAAGATGCTTCCTAAAAGAGGTATTGTTTAATTGTTCAATGATCGTTAAGACTGAGGAACTAATTGTGTTTTCAGATATATAAATAGCATCATTCCCCAACACTTCTTTGTTAATTTTTATATCCCTGCAAACAACAGGTAATTCACAACTTATAGACTGAAATAGTGGCACACCCTGCCCTTCATTGTCGGATAGGTGAACATATGCTAAAGCCACATTATAGTAAAGGGGATATAGATTATAGCTCACAACGCCTAAATTCAAACAGTTCTTCGAAAGTATTGGAGATCCTATCTTCAATAAAACATAATTTGAAGGGAGAGAATCAGAAAAGAGTTTAATTAGATCCAATCTTTTGTTCCCTCTATCATTTCCAGTAGTCAGAAAATACTTCATATTATTGTCTAGACCTAAAATTCTCATACATTCTTCTTTGTCTCTTTTTTTAAATTGATCGTCGGAAATCCATCCCTCAATTAAAATAGCATCCAATCTTAATTTTTTAGATATATCTTCTTGAGTAACCTTGCTAATCGTTATAACTTCTAACGATCTCTTTGCCAATTTTAACGTAACTCTATATTTCCTATACCTCTCAATAGCGTTTAAAAACTTTATGACTGAGATATTAGTTTTTACAAACAATTTGTCGACTATAAGATCATGAATGGTGATAATAGCCTTTCTCTTTTTTAAAATACTAAAGTCTGTACCTGCAAGATGGAAAACGTAATCTCTAAATTTATCATCCTTGATTATACATTTATAATTTCGTCTTATAATATAGGGTCTTAAAAAAACTGATTTACTCTCTCTCAAATAATTTAATTTTTCATATAAATAAAAATCGTCTTTCACTGCACCTACATAAATCAATTTCAAGTCTTTTATGCTTCCCTTAAGCAACTTATATAGTTCAACTGCATAATATCCCACTCCTGTCCAGTGTGGTTGATCTACTACAATTGCGATTTTCATTGCTTAAGTATTAGTAGATGCTATAAATTTATTATTCTGATAACCTCATTGCAGACATTTAAAAGACCTAAGATTTCTATTCATTAATTTGAAAATAATATCAATCTTCTATCAAGAATTTCTTAATTACATATACTAAAGAAGCAGTAGAAATTACTAAGAAAGAAAAACCAATAATCAAAAAAGCTGGATGTTCAAAAATAACATAATTCGGCACATTATTTGGCATATAAAAGAATAATGAAATAGATACGTTTGAGGGAAAATTTCCGATAAAAACGATTTGGTTATCAACCTTAATAAGTGAGGGATTAATATTTATAGAATTTGTCGATGTCATATTGTAACTGCCGATATCCTTCGAGTTGAATTCAACAGAATAACGATTATAGCTAGATTCAGCATAACCTACTTCAAGTTTGTTTCCTTTTACTAACGTTGTTTTTTGTTCGTCTATATCTTCTTTTGCTCGATTAAAATTGTTTATCTCTTTACTATACATATTACTAAATTCTTTGTGCCCGTTTTGAAAGGCCTTTGCCGCAATATTAAAAGATGTGATTGATTTGTCCGATACTGTA
>JAJYOQ010000498.1 GCA_021796135.1 Bacteroidota bacterium | reverse complement strand
TAGAGCGGAAATTTTTTTTCTCTAAGATAATCGTTGATTGGCGAGAAAATAAAAAAAAGAAAATAGGCAATAACAAACGGAATGAAAATATGGCTTAATTCTTTGAGTACAATAGCAATTACAACTATTCCGATTATTGAAATGAAAAACTTTTCTGTACCATCTCTTTTTAGATTTTTTGACATGACATGTTAAAATAAATTGTTTGGTAATCAGTTATTTTAAGCCTGACGGTGTTTGTGGCGTTGATAATAGTTTAGTGAACAATGACCATCTCTTAGCTTGATTATTAGCACCGCCGTTGTGTTCGATATAATTTTTAATTAAATCCTGCCCCAAATTATAGTTAATAACATAGCTTCTATATTTTTCAATAAATTTTAATCGCTGTACTGCTTTATCTTTTGACATCAGAGAATATTTCATTAACCAGTCAATAGTTTCGGATTCGTTCCATTTCCCATCAAGATAATTTCTTGCGGCTTCATTACCGGAATATCTGAGCTCATCAACCAACTTAAGTACTTCATAATATTTATCTGCATCTTTAGGATTTAAACCCGCAAGTGGAAAAAGTATATTCTTTTCAAATTCGACCCGTGAATTTCCTGGAAAGATCATGTCAATTCCAAAGTTTGCGGTTCCTTCGGCAATTAATGATTGTGGACTGAATAATGGGTATACCGTAAATTCCATCCAGCCGTTCTTTTTGACTAAATTTTCTTCCAGCAAGGTGTTGTAAACGTGATGACCGGGATAGCCTTCGTGAGCAGCTAAGTCAATAGCCCTGTCAATATAGATTGGCATGTCTGTATTTATTTGAATCTCACTAAAATAATTTCCTTTATACCAGTTGTATCCGCTCCATGGCTTATTAGTTACATATTCTAATTTAAAGTTTTCATTAGCCGGAAGTTTAATATAATCTAAAGTTTTTTTCTTACACTCTGCAATAGCAGCATTAAAAACAGTGTCTAATTTTTCTTTTGGAATGATGAATGATTTTCTGTACTCTTCCAGCCGGTTATCCACATTGCCATTACCGGGTAAAATATTACTTAATTCATCAATAATATTTTGAAAGTGTTCCTTTGTATAAGTCGGAGCGACGGCGTCATACAATGCTTTGCTTTCTTCATCAAAGGAGAAAGTTCCGCCGCCGAGCATGAATACTTTTGCCTTAACAGCTAAAAGCTGCTTGTATAAAAATCTGTAACGGAGTGTTTCTATTTCATTTGCTTTGAAATTTTTTAAAGCATCTAAGGCATTCAGAAGAGAATCTGTTTCCGCATTACAAAAATTTCTTAGAGCAGTTGAATCTTCAGGTGTCTTTAGATTATCGTGTGGTTGCCAATCTTTTGGTCCATAATAAGCATCAACATAATCACTGTCCAGCTCGCCGATTTTTAATACCAGCTTAACATAATTTTCAGAAATATTGTTCATTTTAGATTCCAGTTCTTTATTTAGCGACCCGCTATTTCCCGAACAAGATGAAAGAAGGATTGATGCAAGTAATATTAATAATAAACCGTTTAAAAATAAACTTCCAAGTTTCATTTTACCTCAAAGAATTTATAACCAATTGCGGGGATAGTAAATGAAAATAAATCTCCATTAAACTTTATTTTATTCCCGCAGAGTAAATCATTTGCTTCGTGAAGATTGTAAATTGATGGTAGTTTTATGGTTACGGTTTTTTCTGATCCGCTTTTATTTAAGGCTACCAAAATTCTTTGGTTCATATCTGAACGAAGATAAACAAAGCAAGAAGTGTCTGCATCCAGAGGTTCAAAGTCACCGTATCTTAAAGCCGGATTATTTTTCCTAAGAGAAATAATTTTCCTTACATCGACAAGAGTTTCCTTCTCCCAGTTAGAAAGTTGATTTCCAAATCTCATCATACGCCTGTTATCCGGGTCTGCTGCGCCGGTCATTCCAATTTCATCGCCGTAATCTATTACAGGTGTTCCGGGAATCGTTAAAAGATAACTTAAGTATAATTTTAATTTTTTATAACTGGATTCATGTTTTACCTTTGGAGGATCGTTCCAGCCAAGTTCCGATGCGTCGACATTTCCTGTAAGTGGAATTTCCCCGTCAGCGTATGCCATAAAGCGAACTTTATCATGGCTATCCATTATGTTTCCCATTAAATTGTTATAGCCATAGACAAGGAAGGATTTTTTTAATTCGTTCTCCAGGGGAACAAAGGAAGTTTTTTCACCAACAAAAGTAGGAATGGCAACATCATAAAGATTAAAATTGAATTGAGCATTAAGCTGTCCGTTGTTAACATACGAGCTTACCAAGTTATAGCTGCCAAAAGTTTCGCCTATTTGAAATAAATTTCTTTTTTCTGGAATTTCGATTTCTTTTTTTAATTTATAAGTTAAAAGTCTCCAAAAACTATTTGGAACATGTTTTACAGCGTCATGCCGAAAACCATCAGCGTCTGTTTCTTTCAACCACCAGATAGCGTTATTTGTCATTGCTTCGCGTGCAGCTTTGGAACCAACATAATTAAATGTAGGAAGGTATACATCAAACCATGTAGTTAATCTTTCTTCATCCCAAAGGCGAAGATTTTTTCTCCCGTCTGGGAGATATAATGAGCCAAACCAATCACGATGTTTTTTATAAATAGGGTTGTCAATAAAAACATGATGGGCTACGTAATCAAATAAAATCTTTATTTTATGTTTATGAGCAAGCTGAACTAGTTTTTTAAGCAGAGTCATCGTTCCGAAATGTTCTTCAACGCGGTAAGAATGAAGAGGCCAATAGCCATGATAACCCGTATACAAGCGGTGAGGTGCGGGATATTCACGGTAGGCGCTATCGGGATTATCAACTACCGGGGAAAGCCATAAAGTGTTGACACCAAGGGAATCGAAATAACCGGAATTAATTCTATCTATTATACCCTGAAAATCTCCACCCTGATAATTAGCTTTGTAAGATAAACCGGGTAGAATTACCGGTCTATCATTAGATGAATCACCATCGTAAAATCTATCGATCATTATCGAATAAATAATTTGATCTTGAAGTGTAACATTTTTTTCTTCGCCAGCCGGCTTCCCGTTTATAAATCTAACTGTCTGAATATTTGTCGTTTGTCCACTTTGGTTAACCCAGATTCTTATGAGTGGATTTTTTTTAAACTCTCCGGATTTTAATATAACTGAAATCGTATCTCCGGTAATTTTAACTTGGCTTTGAGAAATTCTTTCGTTGTTGATAAGCGTAAATACGTTTGAGTGATCTAATTTAGCATTCTGACTTCCTTTTCCATAATAATATTCTAAATCAATTTTGCTCTTAGAATATTTTTTCCCGAGCACATGAAGAAAAGTTTCTTCAACATGCCTGGGAGCTACAGTTATAACCGAATTAAAATCTCCCATACCGTTTGGTGTTTTATCAGAATTTGACGGATCAACCAATTCTTTTCCGTCTACGAAGAATTTATATTCATATCTTCCTGCTTCAAGTGGAATGGTTATATGATAGACACCGTTGTTATCCAACTTCATAGGAAGG
>JAJYOQ010000497.1 GCA_021796135.1 Bacteroidota bacterium | reverse complement strand
CAGCTGCTCAAATACAATCAATAGAAACTTTTTCTGCATTTAATCCTTCGTTCTTTATTAAATAGTATGCCGTGTTTAGTGCTCTTGCCACTGATAAATGCCAGTTTGACGGAAACGCAACCGTATTTATTGGAATATTATCAGTATGACCTTCAATTCTAATATCATTTGGCAATTCCTTCAATAATTCCGCTAAATGATCCAATACGACTAAAGAGTTTTTTGCTAAGGTAGCACTTCCCGAACCGAACAAAATATCATCAAGTATATGAATTGTTATACCCCGTGAATTCTGTTCTAAACTTATCGAATTATTATAATGATACTTATTAATTAAATTTGTCAATTGAGAGTTAAGATTATCTTTTAACGGAATAGCGTTTTTTACAACGCTAATATTCGTTTCAATCAGCTTACTCTTGCTTCCAAAAATATCGCCGGCTGCAGTAATCACTTTTTGATATTTATGAGAGTCAATATTTGAAATCGCATACAATATTATAAAAAGCCCTAGTAAAAGAGTAATTAAATCAGCATAAGTAATTAAATAGCGATCCTTATCGCCGCCTTCATTTAACTGATAATCTTCTACTCCTAAAGACTCATTAGTCTTAGCTGTTCTCTTTGAGGCAGAAGACTTAATAATCTTGCTTTGACTATTGAGGGGATTTCTCCGCTCTGCAAGGCTAATATCCCTTCCAGAGATATCTCCATCATATGTTTTTCTTCTTGGTGACATTCTTTTAATTTATCGCCTATTGGTAACCATAATATATTTGCACTAAATACGCCCCAGAGAGTTGCTATAAAAGCTGAGGCAATGTTCTTTATTAAAGAATTTGGATCTCCACCGGCATTTGCCAGCGTCATTATTAGTCCCATTACTGTTCCGATTATGCCCATGGTAGGAGCATAACCTCCCATTTTAGTAAAAATAAAAATATTTGAATAATGCCTTTCCTGCATAGATTTAATTTCTAGCGAAGCAAGCGTCTGAAGCGACTCGGAATCATTTCCGTCAATTGCATATCTCAATAATTTCTTAGGGAAAATGTAATCAAGTCTGTCAATTCTTTTTTCTATTGAAAGAAGACCTTCCTTTCTTGATATTATCGAAAAATCGATCAAATTATTTATGAGCCGGTATAAATTATATTTCTCGGGGAAATAAGCCCGCCGAATCAAAAGGAGTATATCTTTAAATTTGTCAAACCCAAAACCAATAATTACTGTAGAAAATGTTCCGCCGAATACAATAATCAAAGGTGGAATTAAGAATAATGCATTGAAACTGCCTCCTTCTAAAAAGAAAGCGCCAAAAATTGAGGATATTCCTAATAATAATCCGCCGACTGTACTAAATTTTTTTATCATAAATAACTTAAGAGCGATTTGTTGCTTATCATAGCTGCCATTTGATAAGTTTCCTGCAAAATGTTTTGCTGACTTTGTAAATTAACTGCAGATTTAGCCACATCTATTCCTTGGAGATTAGATATCATTGTGGTTAACTGAGTTTGTTGATTAGTCAGTAAATCCTTTGAGTTCGTTAATTGATTAGCAACATTTCCGGTTTTTGCAATATTATCTAATAATCGGTTATTAAAGTCAGTAATTGATTGTATTTGAGCAGCTGTTGGTTTATTGCCTGCTTGAAGACTGTTCTTAACAGCAATCAAAGTATTAAAAATGTCTGTATTTTGGTTGGCAGATGAAGCTAAAGTAGATGATCCGGTAGCTTGCATTATAGTCGTTGGGTCAAAAGTAAAAAAAATATTTTTTGAGCCGACATTAATTTGAATTGGCGTTGGTGACTGACCATTTACAGTCTGGAGACTGCCATTTGACGAATTAAATGAAAATGTCTTTGCTGCCGGCGGCTGCGCAAATACTGAAGTTCCGCTTCCGTCAACTACATCATAAGTCATGCTATAAGTATTTGTAGCTGTTTTAGAATAATTTACTTTAAAAGTATACTGTGTACCTGAAGTGTCGTAAACATTTGTTTGATCAGTTACACTAGAGCCGATTGCAGTTGATGGATCGATGTTACCGTTTTCAGTTACCATCGTGCCGAAAACTTCTGATCCGGGTATATTAATTCTTTGAAAAACATTCTGAGACGTTCTGATTAATTGTGAACCTGACACATCTGTATTTACACCGACTGAAGAATTATTATTTGAAAAACTATAGGGTGCATTTGAATTATCAGTGCCTCCAAAAATATACTTACCGTCTGATTGTGTATTTGCCAATCCTAAAATAGTCTGAATGGACTGGTCTATTTTGTCAGCGTAATTTTTCAAATCTGTTGCATCTACAGTTGAATTGTTTACTTGTGTTAACTGCGTTAAGTCTGTCGTAACTTCATTTTGAATGCTCTGCATTGTGTTAGTAGTATCAGTAATAAAAGATGATGCAGTATCAATATTTGAGGAATAAGTTTTCATTTGATCTAACTGACTATTCCACTTGAGTAATTCACTTATACCGGTGGGTGAGTCAGATGGCTGCTGAATATTATTTCCTGTAGCTATTTGTGTTTGAAGAGTATTTACGCTATTCTTAATATTATTCAAATTATTAAGATAGTTCGTGTTTACCATACTGTCAGAGATTCTCATAATTAAGCCACCATATTTATAATTGTATCCAGCATTTGACTAGCTATTGATATAATCTTGGCTGAAGCGTCATAGCACTTTTGATATTGTATTACATTTGCAGTTTCTTCATCTGTGTTAACACCTGATATAGAAGATTTTTGATTTTGCAATTGATTCAGAACTAATTGATATGATTTTGCCGAATTTGTAGCATTCTGAGTGTCGCTTCCTACTTGTGATATCAACTGATTATAATTGTCATTTAAAGAAACTCCGTTTGAATTTTGTTGATTTAGAATATTGGATACATTTAATGCAATATTCCCATTGCCTGAAGTTCCGTCACTTGATGCTGCAATTTTGCTTGGGTCCTGAATAATTTGAGGATTAACCGAAAGAGTTCCGTTCTGGTAACCGTTAAAAAAGGGGACTCCGGTTTGCGGAGGATTGCCATTTGTATATCCGGTTACTGTTTGTGAATTAACTCCGTTCATCAAATTATTAACATAGCTATCCAAAGAATTCTGATATCCGGGTATTGTATTATTATACATATTAGTTAGCGCAAATAATGTACCTCCGGTTAGTGCGCCGGATACTGATCCATCGGTTGTAGTTAAACTTAACTTGCCATTAATGTTAGACAATTGCAGCTGGGTACTATGTGCCCTATCTACAGCAAATATTCCTCCTATGGAAATAACGGCAGAATTTCCTGAATCATAACTGACATTTATATTCGTCAAATTACTTAGGTCAGTAATTGCTTTATCACGTTGATCTAATAAATCATTAGGCTGCTGTCCGCTTGATTGACTTTGATAAATTTGGACATTTAACGATTGAATTTGCTGTAAATCTGTATTTATTTGATTTACTTGATTTTTTGATTGTGCAACTAAATCAGATTTGACAGAGTTAAATCCATCAAATACAACAATT
>JAJYOQ010000496.1 GCA_021796135.1 Bacteroidota bacterium | reverse complement strand
GGTTTAAAATCATTCCCGCCGTGGCTATTGAAGATTATTAACTTAAATATACCCTGGCGGTTTAGTACTTCAATTATATCATTCAAAATAGAATATTGCGTACTAGGATTTATATTTATATCAAGATAAATATCTGATTGTCCGGTATTTACCCCGAATGGGATGGTAGGCAGAACTATTACCTTTGCACCCTTTTCCCAAGCTATTCTTGCAGATTCTGCAGCCAGAAAATCAGATTCAATTATATCTGTGGAATATGGTAAATGATAATTGTGCGCCTCAGTTGCTCCCCATGGGAGTACAGCTAATTCAATTTTTGTGTCTTTAATTGCAGCCCAGTTTGATTCAGCTAAAATATATGGTCTCATCATATTATTTTCCATAAAATATAAGTTTAAATTATTTAATTTTATTTTATTCTCAAACTACTATAAAATTTTTGAATATTATAAAATTGTTTTTTCATTGAATTATATTATTTTTTGACTTATAAATAAATAGTTTTAATTACATTTTTTGAAGAGGACTAAAATGGCACTTATTGATTGGGAAGATAATTTCAGCGTAAATATAAAAAGTATTGATCAGCAGCATATTATGCTGGTTGCATTGATTAATGACCTGCATGCGGCTATGAAACTAGGCAAAGGCAAAGAAGCAATTAATACAGTGGTTCATGAATTATTGGAATATACAAAAGTTCACTTTTCTCACGAAGAAGCAATAATGAAATATAATGCATATCCAGCTTATGCTGAACATAAAGCAAAACATGACGCGCTAGTAAAACAAGTTGTTGATATTGAGAATAATCTAAAAGCAGGAAAAGTTGTTGTATCTCAAGATGTTCTGAATTTTCTAAAAAAATGGCTAGTTGAACATATTTTAGAAACTGATAAAAAATACTCATCTTTCCTAAATGGTAAAGGCGTAAAATAATTATTTCTGAGCTGATAGCTAAGATTTTGAATTTTTGATATTTGTGTTTCATTCAAAATTCAGAATTCAAAATTCAAAATTCATATTCGCTTCTTCCAGCTAATGGCTTCTTTAATTAATGTTACAGTATGCAATACTTTAACATTTACATTAAATTTATCGGCTCCATATTTTATTTGTTGTATACAGCCAGGATTCCCTGTTATAACAACATCGGCACCTGAGTTTTTTATGTTCTCCATCTTCCTTTCAAGTATCTTCATTGAATCGTCATACCTGACAATGTTATATATTCCCGCACTGCCGCAGCACCAACTTGATTCTTGTAGTTCGTTTATCTTTAAACCCGGAATTGACTTCAATAAATTACGCGGCTCAGAAACAACCTTTTGCGTATGAGCCAAATGGCATGCATCGTGATAAGTTATTGTCTCCTTTACTATATCGAAGTATTCTATAGGTTTTTCAATGTCTAAAAATTCCGTGATATCTTTAACCTTCCCTGAGAATTTCTTCGCTTTAGCTGAATATTCAGGATCATCTTCTAATACGTGTCCGTATTCTTTCATAAAAGCTCCGCATCCGGCGGAGTTCGATATTAAGTACTGATATTCATATTTCCCAAACACGTCAATATTCTTTTTGGCAAGTTTTTTTGCTGTTTCTAAATCTCCGTTATGTGCATGAAGCGATCCGCAGCACACCTGTTTTTTCGGGCTAAAGACTTCGCATCCGCAGGCGGATAATACATCTATGGTATCTTTATTAATTTCTGCAAACATTACATCCATTAAACATCCAGTGAGAAAAGCTGTCTTGTATCTTGCTTCACCTATCGGCTTTGTGTATTCAGGGATAAATTCTGTGCTGAATGTCTTTGATACCTGCGGTGCAAGTTTGTCTACCTCTCCTAATTTGGCTGAGACTAATTTGAATAAACCTGATTTATGAAGGAATCCCTGTATTCCGGATTTTTGATATGTATATAAAATCTTTGAGACAAATTTAAGTCTGTAGGGAGAGGCAATAATAGATTTTAATGCTATTTTTTTAATCAATCTTCTGAAAGTAGAACCGAATCCGGCATTATCAATTTCTACTCGAGCGGCTTCAACCATGGTTCCGTATTTTACTCCGGCAGGACATGCAGTTTCACATGCCTGGCAGTCCAAACAAAATGACATTTCATCGACAAATGTCTGAGTAATTGGCAATTCTCCTTTTGCCACGGCATTTATTAATCTGATTCTTCCGCGCGGAGATGATTTTTCTGATTTAGTTAGTTCATAAGTAGGGCAGACTGATAAACATAATCCGCAATGTATACACTGTGAAAGTATATCGTCATTAGGTAAAGAAGCAAAAAGAAGTGGTCTAGCTTGAATATCTTTCATTTTGTAAAAATCTAAGTTTTTATAATAATATCATTTAATGAATTCGGGTATTTGGTTTCGATTTCGGGGAAGAGAGCCTTCGCATTTTGGTCCGATTGTAAAAATTTTGCCCGGATTCAATATATTATTTTCGTCAATAGCACATTTTATTTTCTTCATCATATCTACACCGGGGATTCCCGCGACTTGTTCAAGAAATTGCTTTTTTGATAATCCCGTCCCGTGCTCTCCTGTTATTGTCCCGCCTAATTTTATTGCCTCATTAAAAATAAAGTCAAATGCTTTATGGGCTTTAGTAATTTCAGAGCTTTCCCGTTCATCCGTCAGACAGGTCGGATGAAGATTACCATCTCCGGCATGTCCGAAATTACCGAAAATAACATCGAATTTCTTGGCTGCTTCCGTTACTTTTTCAATCATTACAGGGAGTTCGCTTCTCGGGACAGTCGCATCTTCCAGTATTGTCGTCGGCTTTTTCCGGGCTAAAGCACTGAATGCACTTCTGCGGGCAGTCTTTAAAAGCATCGCTTCTGCCTGATCAGTCGCTATCCGGATAAAAGAAGCGTTATTCTTTTTCAATATATTTGTAACCGTTTCGGCATCTTCCTGCACTATACTTCCCCTGCCGTCAACTTCTATTAAAAGAATTGCTTCACTATGCCGGGGCAAACCGATCTTTGTATAATCTTCTACGCAGTTTATCGTTGTGTTATCTAAGAATTCCATCATGCTGGGTACTATATGTGTCGATATGATTTCTGCAACGGCATTTCCGCTGTCTAATATTTTATCAAAATATGCAAGCATTGTTATTGATTTAGCGGGTAACGGAATTAGTTTTAATAAAACTTTTGTAATAATGCCAAGCGTTCCTTCACTGCCGACTATAAAATCTCTAAGGTTATATCCTGCTACGTCTTTCATATTCTTGCCGCCTGTTTTAAGCAGATCCCCGTTAGGCAGTATCATCTCAGTTCCTAAAACATAGTTTTTCGTAACTCCGTATTTTAATCCCCGAAGTCCTCCTGCATTGTTAGCTACATTGCCCCCGATTGTACAAACCGTTAAACTCCCCGGATCAGGCGGATAAAACAGCCCGTATTTTTCAACTTCATTTTGAAGTTTCGCTGTGACTACTCCGGGTTGAACAGTTATTGTCAAATTTTTATTATCAATTTCAAGAATCTTATTCCATTTGGTCATTACTATTACTATAGAATTTTCCAC
>JAJYOQ010000495.1 GCA_021796135.1 Bacteroidota bacterium | reverse complement strand
AACAGGTTTATTGGTTATTGAAGTAATTTTGTTAGGAATTTTTTTAGTTGCTTACTTTGTTTTCTTTAGAGGCATTAACTGGGTTTGCGTCTGTTTTCCCTTCCGATCTGGCTAAATACCCTAAAAGTATTTGAGCTCTTTCCACACTTGAGGTTGAAGATGGAATATCTTTTTCACTAAGCAGATCAGTTATCTTTCCAAGTTCTCCTATAGTCCATTTGGCGAGTTTAACATTTTCGCCTTGCTCTTTTTTTGCCCACGCTTGATAAACTCCTATTCTTTTTGCAAGCATATCAATTGCAGTAACAGGATTATCTAATGCAATTTGCAGATGGGCGTTTCCTAAGAGCTGTGGAGGGATACTTCCGCTTCTAACATTATTACAATATTCAAAATGCAATGTGTCAAGCAGAGATAGAAATCTGCCGACATAAAAAAATGTGTCTTTCATATAAATCTCCTTTGTAATTCCTAATTTATTTAGATAGATACCAAACGTTACAACTGTTCTAAGTACTGTAAATCGAGCTTGTAAATTAAATCCTGATACTTCTTTTTTATGATCTGCACCGCCTGAACCAATTAGTAAAGTTTGTGTGCATTGTATAGTTTTATCCATAAGGTTTTTGATTAAGAATTGTTTGTTATTCTCTTGGGGAAAAAACACGTCATAAATATCGCCAATCGAACAACCAGCTATCGATGTGAAATCTGTTCCCCCACGTATCCATTGTTTTTGAGTCAATCGAACAAGATCTCCAGGGAACGGACAATTGGGTTTTAAGTTGATCATTTTTGATTTATCGTCTTCAAGAAATGTTTTTATTACTGAAGAAATTGTCTCTTGTTTGGCAGTAATTCTTTCTATTTCTTTTCGGAAAAACGGCATAGTAACATTGGGTATATTTTTCGCAGCATTATGCCATACTTCATCTGCTTTAACAAGATCGGATATTGCATAAACCCTTTGAAGAGATATTTGTCTACGCATCTTATCTGCTTTGCGGATTGCGAAGAGTCTAATTAGATCATGTGCTTTATTGATTTCCTCTGCTTTTAATGCCTTAATTGCAGTACTAGCTATAGCTTCATAGGTACTATCACTAAAATCATTTTTACTAACTCCACCCAACAAATAGGCCTTGTTAACCTTAAGATCTGGTTTGCTCTCTAAATACACTATCAATAGATCACTTTCACTTTCGTTAGAACCAGGCACCGGATACCAAGTTTTACCTTTACGGTTTTCATCTGTTATCCATACTAATGAATCTTGAATTGCATTAGCTTCTTCTGTATCGACTGGAAATATTTCTGTCCCTATTTGATTATAACGCTTGAGGCAAGGAGTATTTTTATCAACTCCAAATAGCTGAGTTATTCCAATAAAATTTAAGTTTGGATCAGGAAATTTATCTACGATATTTGCATTTACTTTCCCTGATAATGCACTGGAAATATTATTGCTATTGTCGGAATCGCTTTTATCAATTTTTGATTGTTTGAGAAGACATTCACTTATATAATTTATGATATGAACACTTGCTACCCTATTTTGATATTTTTCATCATCGTAAAAGTCAGAAACATCAAAAAAAATAAATACTCCCGGCTCATCAAGCATTAGGAAATCTTTAACATCGTCTAGAAGCAACATTCCCTTATCTATATTTAAAAATATTTGTTCAGTAATTGCCGTTGCGATTTCTCTGTCAGAATCTTCGTAATTGTTATTTAGCATTCGATCCAATAGTATTTTATATGCATTCGCTTCTCTCGCAATATTTTCAACATCTGCTCTTCGTTTTTGTAATTTTTCCATTGTACTTTGCCAATCAGCAAACATTGGCAGTTTAATTTCTTTCCCATTTTTTTTCTTCAACTTCAAATTCAAGCCATAGCTTTGCCAAATATTTTTTAGAACATTTATATCGGGTGTTTTTGTAAGTTGGTTACCCCCATCTTGATAATAAGAATCAAGATTCAATAAACATAAAGACAATGTCATACCTGGAAAACTGTTTTTTAGTCCGTCACTAATTTTCCATAACTTTGACATATCTACCGCATTCCGAAATTCAATACTTGCGACTTTTCCTTCCTCGTTAATCCCAACAATTAATCCCTTCTTTTTTCCCAACTTTTTAATGTCGGGATAACGTTGTGTTGGAACAATTCCATATCGTTCCATACTTTTGGTTAATGCATATCCTTCATTCAGCATAATTTAGCACTCCTTTTTTTATCCATACTTCTTGTTTGTAAGTGGGCGCATATTTACCTGGGGCTGCAAAGACAGAAAAAAGCATTGAAGGAATAATTTGTTCGATTGATTCTTCAACCTTAGTTCCTTCTCGAAATTCACCAACGTATGACGGTGTGAATTCTTTCCATCCTAAACATGGAACGTGATACCACCTTCCATTACGGAGTCTTTTTATAAATTTATCTTGAAGTAAATGTAAATGATTTGTTGTTACTACTTCTTCATTATTTGGTGAATTTACTTCTTCAACAACCCCATAGATTCGATAACAAACATTTGTAAGAATAGTAGCAAATAATTGAAAGTTATCCGTCCCGCTTTTTCGCAAAGGTCCGTGATAATTATTTGTATACTGATGATAGTGGATAGGAGCGCATATCTCAACTTTTATTGGCTTAATATAAGCGCTCTTAATTCGCACAATTGATTCGAACATTCCCTTTACCGCTGAATAGGTTGGCGCAGGATAAGAAACAGGAGTAGCCCCTGTATCCGGTCTTGCAAAGATAGCAGCAGGTCCGGCAATTTCGAAACATACTTCATAAGGTTTTTCTTGCGTTTTCATTCAAACCTCCTTTGTTGATTGTATCTAAATTCTTGTTTTATGTGTACAAACTTTTTATTTATTATTTGTTTTATTGCTTTTTGATATTTATTAAAATTACACCTCCGGTACGCCAGTCCCATTTTTTTATTAAACAGAAAAGGAAATGAAATTATGCTCAATCTATTTTGTTGAAAAGAGTGTAACGACTTCGAGAACATTGCATTAAACTTTACTGCGTATTAAACAAAGCAATAACAAGCCCGCAATCTATTTCCCCCGATTAATTCTAATCATCATCGGCGATAAATTAAGAGGTGCATTACGAAAGGAATAACCCCCTTACTTTTGTAGTAACTTAACAACAAGAGTAATAAACTGCAATCTGATTTAAATTTTTCCAAGAAACTTCAGGATATAAATTGTTTAGTCTTGTAAGTTTTCGAGAAAAGAGGGCATTCCGGTAACCCGTCTTGCCGTTAGTCGGGAAGTTCAGTTACGGATTAAAAAGCAGAAAAGAGATCTAAACTGTTTTCACGTTCTACAATGTTTGAGGTGATAAGAGAGCCATCGTTCTCTCTTAGTAAAGACGCTTGCTTTTTACTGGAACCGAAATGACCTTTTTATATTAGAATGTATAGGAAACAGATGATGGTCAAGAAAGTGCAAAAGTAAATTCTTAATTAAAGAATAGAACGCAGATAAAACTGATGTGTTATGATCTTCACCGATACATTTTGAACATTTACTTTT
>JAJYOQ010000494.1 GCA_021796135.1 Bacteroidota bacterium | reverse complement strand
AATCAAATATAGAATTACAGTAAAAGAATTAAAACAAATGTTTCATCCATATCTAACCTTATCAGAGGGAGTTAAAATAGCAGCTATAAGTTTTGATAAAGATGTTAAAAAACTTAGCTGCTGTGCGGTGTAAAATTTTTTTTTCATCTCATCACTCTCATTGCATTTAGTATCGCAATTATCGCCACTCCCATATCTCCAAATACTGCTTCCCACATTGTTGCAATTCCAAATACGCCGAGAAGGATAAAGAATAATTTAACTCCCATTGCGAAGCTAATATTTTGCCAGACAATTCTTCTCGTTCGCTTTGCAACTTCAATTGATTTTACGACTTGCATTGGTGAATCAGTCATCAGAACAACATCCGCAGTTTCAACGGCAGCATCTGAACCGAGAGCGCCCATTGCTATTCCAACATCAGCACGTGCTAATACCGGCGCATCGTTTATGCCATCCCCGACGAAGGCAACTTTGCTTCCTTTAATTGATGATTGAATGATTTGCTCAATATGATTTACTTTATCTTCCGGCAGTAGTTCATAATAATATTTATCTATTTCAAGTTTCTTTGCAAAAGATTCAGCTGTTGCTTTATTATCGCCGGTGAGCATAACTGAATTAATATTTTTCTTTTTAAGTAACTCTATTGTTTCTTTCGCGCCTTCTTTTAATGTATCGGAAATAATAATGTATCCGGCATAAATTGAATTTGTAGCAATATGAATAACAGTTCCATCGACGTCACATTTATCGTGTTGTATATTTTCCAAATGAAGAAGTTTATCATTACCAACAATGATTCTTTGCCCGTTAATATTTGTCTTTATTCCTTTGCCGCTTATTTCCTGAATATCGCTAATCAATTCTTGATTAATCGTTTCTCCAAATGCTTCAATTACAGATTTCGCTATCGGATGATTTGAATGCGATTCAGCGTAAGCGGCAAGCCGTAACAACTCATCTTTATCAAATCCGTTTTTAACAACAATTTCGGATACTTTAAACTCGCCTTTGGTTAATGTTCCCGTTTTATCAAAAACTACAGTCTTAACTTTTGTAAGCGCATCCAAATAGTTTGAACCTTTTACCAAGATTCCTCTTCGTGAAGCTCCGCCAATTCCGCCAAAGTAACCAAGCGGAATGCTGATAACTAAAGCGCACGGACATGAAATAACAAGAACAACCAATGCCCTGTAAATCCATTCTGTAAATGTTTGCCCAGTTAATAACAGTGGAGGAATAATAGCAAGAAGTAATGCACCAAACACAATAACCGGCGTATAGTATTTTGCAAACGTTGTTATAAATTTTTCAGTCTCTGCTTTTTTGCTGCTGGCATTTTCAACTAATTCTAAAATCTTTGAGACAGATGATTCACCGAATTCTTTTGTTACCTCAATTGTAAGCATCCCGCTTTTGTTAATCATTCCGGCTAAGACTTTTTCGCTTTCTTTAACTGCTCTTGGAATTGATTCACCGGTAAGTGCAGAAGTATCAACAAAGGAATTTCCTTCTTTTATTATTCCGTCAAGAGGAATTTTTTCTCCCGGCTTCACAACAATTATTTGTCCGGGATGAACTTCTGTAGGTGAAACTCGTTTAACCTCGCCATTAAGTTTGATGTTCGCATAGTCCGGTCTTATTTCTAATAATGATTTTACTGATTTACGCGAGCGGTTCACGGCAATATCCTGGAACAATTCTCCAACAACATAAAATAACATAACAGTCACTGCTTCGGGCATTGCATCAATTGCAATAGCGCCGAGTGTTGCAATTGTCATTAGAAAATGTTCGTTAAATACTTTGCCTTTTGTGATGCTTCTTAAAGCGCCTTTTAATACGCCCCAACCGCTGATTAAATATGCCGGAAGAAAAACTAAATATTCAGCTATGCGGTATGGTGTATTGTGAATTTCTTTTTCAAAGATTAATCCAACAACAAGCAAAAGAACTGTCAGAAAGATTCTTATTAATTCTCCTTTATTTTCTTTCAGAATATTTTTTGATTCTACAGGTTTCTCGTTTTGCATCTCTTCCACAATTACTTCCGGTTCAATTTCTTTTATTTTCTGTTTCACTTCTTCAATGTCCGGCGTATCAATCTGCAGAGTTAAGTTTGCAAAATTCACAGAGACAAATTTAACTTGTTCTAATTTTGCAACGCCTTCTTCTATTTTCGCTGCACAAGATGCACAGTCAATATTCTTTAGTTGATATTTTTTCATAAACTTTTTGAGATTTTAATCTGGTTAAAGTAACAAATAAACACTTATTGCCCCTGTGCCTAATATCAGCACAAAGAATGCCCAGTACACAAACTTATTGAATCCTTTCAGGTAATACTGCCCCATCAATTTCTTATTTGATGCAATCAGCGCTAAAGTTATTGCGGGACCAATTAGAACAGCTATTTGAAGCACCATAAGATTAAGCGCCAGGTTTACAAGATTTAGTGTTACCATTGTTATCACTAAAGCCGGAATTGATTCGACAAGATATACTTTAAACCAATTCTTCCGTCCCCAGCCTAAAGCTTCAGTAACGCCCCAGCAACTTCCAAGCGAAATTACAATCAGAGCAATAAAAGAAGAAGCTATTAAACCTATTCCGAAAATAATTGGTGCGGAAGTTCCCGCTACTAAAGACAAGCCGTGCGATAAAACTCCGGGTGATGTAAAATTCAAAGAGTCTTTATTAACACCTATGGTGGCAATAGCAATTGCAATCATTATTAATTCTGAGACGATTGCGCCAATTGCAGTTTCAAATCTAACAGCCCGCAGATTCTTTGCCTTTATTCCTTTTTCGGCGGTGGCGGAAGCCTGGTAAAAAAGCATGAACGGCATTATAACCGCTCCGACATTTGCGGCAAGCAAAAATATAAAATCGGGCGAGCTTGAAAAATAAAACGGCGTTACTTGAATACCTTTCCGCGCTGTCAAATAAGCTGAAACTGCCCACGAAGCTGCAAACAAAATTGAAATAATCAGTAAAGGCTTTTCCGCTTCAGCATACTTTCGTTTGTAAACTAAAAGAACGTGGGCAATAAAAATAAAGGGCACAGATACACCCGGAGAAATTCCTATCATCTGAAAGCCGATAGCAGCGCCGGTGTATTCTACCACATAGCTGATTATATCGACAAGAGCCATTGGCACTGCGGCAAATACAGCTGCTTTCTTGCTGAAGTTTTCTCTGATAAGCTCGCCTAATCCTTTGTTTGTTACAGCGCCCACTCTGCCGGCTACTTCCTGAATAACAAATAACGGAACAGCTAACAACAGCAAAAACCAAATAAGTTTAGTACCGTAAACAGCACCGGAATCGGCTGCAGTTATTACGCTTGCGGCATCTACATCGGCAATCATTACAAGCCAGGCTGGGCCCCAAACTTTGAGCATATCCCATATCTTAGACTTATTTTTGATCTTCTCTACATTTGGTCCGTATGATTCACGCAGTTCCATTCTTTCAGCTAATTTTTCGTCTCTCACAGCTATCCTTTAATTTTATTTAGACTGAATCTAAATTAATATATTGTTTATTTATTATCAATAATCATTTGT
>JAJYOQ010000493.1 GCA_021796135.1 Bacteroidota bacterium | reverse complement strand
CTCTGGATCTTAACTTCGGACGCGGGTTCGACTCCCGCCACCTCCACAAATGGCATAAATGAAAGGAAACATATAATAGAGTTAATTATTGAATAAAAAATACAATATGGTTTTTTAATAAAAATTCATGTAATATAATACACATATTGGATGAAGATTTCTAAACCTCTATCAAATTAACTTGTTACATTGCACATATCTTCTAAACGTATTTTTTGTATATTTACAACAATGATATTACAACTTTAAATAAGAAATAAAAAAATGAGCGATTCATATTTTCTTTTTGCAGAGCCATCATTTATAGAGGGGATGGCAAGGGTATTAGACCTCGGCAATACTTTGAATGTCTATAATGAAAGTTTGTCAGGCGAAATAGCAGACTCAACTGCGATAAGTATGGATTGGGCTATGATAGGGAAAGATATTTATCAAGCTATATCAGAAAATAGGGAAGCTGAAATTGTCGAGAAAAAATCGGAATAAAAATAATCTACCTGTACTCCCCAATAACCAAGTACAACAACATACTAAATTAATTGCAACTAAATTTTCAGCAGGACCAATTCCTCCACCTGAAATTTTAGAAAAATACGAAGCAATTCTTCCTGGATTGGCAGATAGAATAATGAAACAAGCAGAAAACCAGACTGCTCATCGAATTGATTTAGAAAAACGGGTAATAAAATCAGATACAAGAAATTCTTTATTAGGAATAATATTTGCTTTTATAATTGGTGCAGGAGGTGTAGCTGGAGGTTTATATTTAACTTCATTGGGTATGGCAGCAAGTGGTTTAACTGTTTCTGGCATTTCTCTTGTTAGTTTAGTATCAGCATTTATTTATGGTACTAATAGCCGTCGTAAAGAACGACAAAAAAAAATTGCTAGCCAATAAATTTTTAATTATCCGTCTTTCTCACACTAATGCTTCTTGCCTTTATTTGACAAAGAATTAATTTTTCAATATCAAATCCATCCATTTCAAACCATTTCACTTTCATAATTCCATAACCTAATCCCTAAAAAAATATTTTATAGGTCATTAAAAAGTCAATAAAAAGAATTATGTTTCAGTATATAAAACTTTCAGATTGGGAATCGAAATGGGATTTACTTTACTTCCTAAAGAGTACGAATTTTTTGATATGTTCGATAAATTAGCCGAACAATGTGTCAATGCATCGAAACAATTTTGTATGAATGTTGATAATGAAAATTTTAATGATGAATTCCTACAGAGAGTAAAAGATATAGAACATGCAGCCGATAGCATAACTTTCGAAATATTTGAAAAGCTTAATAAAACCTTCATAACACCCTTTGATAGAGAAGATATTTTTTCTCTAGCTCACGAATTTGATAGCGTCATCGATTTGATCTTAAAAATTTCCAACATGATGAAAATTTATAACATTGATCTCGTAAATAAGCATTTCGTTGATGTTGTGAAACTTATTGATAGTTCTATTTTTTCTTTATGCGAAGCCGTAAAAGGGTTACGCAATCTTAAAAATAGCGCGGAAATCAATAAACATTGTGCAGAAGTAAATCGTTTAGAAAACCTTGGTGATCAACTTAGAAATGAGGCAATTGCGGAGCTTTTTACAGGTACCACGGATGCAATCTATATTATGAAATGGAAGGATATTTTTCAAACCTCCGAAAAAATTCTTGACCAATGTGATGATGTAGCAAAAATTATCGGCTCACTTGTTGTTAAGCAGGCTTAATGTTTACAATATCAATAATTCTATTAATCCTTTTAGGTTTAACATTTGACTTCCTTAATGGATTTCATGATGCCGCAAATTCTGTTGCAACGGTGGTCTCAACAAGAGTTCTTTCTCCTAATATTGCTGTAATCTGGGCGGCCTTCTTTAATTTTATTGCATTCCTTTTTTTCGGACTTCATGTCGCAAATACCATTGGCAAAGGGATTGTCAATATAAATATTATTGATTCGTCAATAGTTTTTGCAGCTTTACTCGGGGCTTCTATTTGGAATATTATTACCTGGTATTTTGGGCTCCCAACAAGTTCTTCACATGCTTTGATTGGGGGGTTAATCGGTGCAGCAATTGTAAAATCCGGAGTTTCTTCCTTGGTTTCCAGCGGGATAATTAAAACTGTACTTTTCATGTTTATCTCTCCTTTACTAGGATTGCTTTTAGGAAGTATTATAGGAATTATTATTTTTAGAATTTTTCGCAAAAGCTCTCCCTCAAAAGTCGATCATATTTTTAGAAAAGGTCAACTCGTGTCTGCCGCTTTTTACAGCCTCGGACACGGAGGTAATGATGCACAAAAAACTATGGGCATAATTGCAGGGCTTCTTTTTAGCGCTCATTTAATTGATAAATTTTTTGTCCCATTGTGGGTCGTACTTGCATGTCAAGCTGCAATGGCGCTTGGTACTGTTTTTGGCGGCTGGAGGATTGTGAAAACTCTGGGACAAAGAGTCGTCAAGTTAAAACCAGTTGATGGATTCTGCGCGGAATTAGGCGCCGCAAGTACTCTCTTCATTTCCACAGCTTTCGGAATTCCGGTTAGCACAACTCATACTATTACCGGCGCAATTGCCGGAGTTGGTTCATTGAAAAGATTCTCGGCTGTTAGGTGGGGTGTTGCTGGCAGAATCGTTTGGGCTTGGATTTTTACTATACCGCTTACAGCTATAATTTCAGCAGTCGCATTTTTTGCTACTAAGCTTTTTTAAGCGCCATACATTATAAAATTATTATCCCTTAATATTTTAATTGAAAAGGAATTCATATTATCATAAATTGCATATGCAATGGAAAAAATTTCTTTTATTAAAATGAGTGGCGCCGGAAATGATTTTGTCGTTATAGATAAAAACATCAATCCAGCCTTTATTTTGAACGAAAAAGTCATCAAAAAATTATGTGACCGTCGAAATGGTATCGGCGCCGACGGTGTTATCACTATTTCCAATTCAGTCGATTATGATTTTGAAATGGAATATTTTAATGCAGATGGCTCTACCGGCAGTCTATGTGGCAACGGCGCAAGATGCGCTATTAAGTTTGCAGAAAGTTCCAGCAGAATTAAAAACAAGAAAACTTATTTTTTATCAAATGCAGTGTCCTATACGGGTGAAGTTCTTGATGAAAATCTAATGAAATTTGATTTTAATCCACCGGCTAAATTGAAATTTAATTTCAAGGTTAAAGCGGGCAATCAGTTGATAAATGCATGCTTTGCAGATACCGGTTCTCCTCACGTTGTTATTAAAATTGAAGATGTTCTTAAAAACCCCAACAACTTAAACTCAAATTACAGTGAAATTGATAAATTTCCCGTTTTTGAATTAGGAAGAGAAATTAGATATCTCAAAGAGTTTTCTCCCGGCGGAACTAATGTAAATTTTATTAAGATTGTTGATAGTAAAATTTATATTCGTACCTACGAACGAGGTGTTGAAGATGAAACTCTTGCTTGCGGAACTGGCGCAACTGCCGCAGCAATCATTGCTCATGCAATAGATAAGCTTGAAGCACCGATTACTTTAATTACTCGCGGCTTCGATGAATTGAAAGTTAACTTTAATGTTGAGAATC
>JAJYOQ010000492.1 GCA_021796135.1 Bacteroidota bacterium | reverse complement strand
ACGGTGTTGATGAATTTAATTGCATTGGACAAAAGATTGACAACAACCTGACGAATCATAGAGGCATCTGCATGAACATTAGGAAGTGATTTGACCTCTATATTCAGATTCCGTCCGACGGTATCTGGTATCAATTCGCCTAAAACATCCTTTACCAATTTCTTCATGTTGATTTCACAAAGCCCAATCTCTTTTTGACCAACGCGAGAGAAGGAAAGGATGTCGTCAATAAGCTGCCCCATCTTCTTCGTATTATTACTCACAATGGTCAGCAGCCTCTTGCCTTCGTCATCGAGTGTATTCATATAATCTTGCAGAAGAATTCTTGAGAAGCCGTCAATCGCACGCAGGGGACCCCGGAGATCGTGAGAGACGGAATATGAAAAGGCTCCGAGTTCTTTATTCGTTGCTTCGAGCTGGGCGGTGCGTTGAGCCACCCGCTGTTCAAGCTCGGCATTGAGTTTTCGGATTTCTTCTTCTGCTTTTTTGCGTTCGGTGATATCGTGAACCGCTCCAACTAAACGAATACAGTTTCCTGCTTCATCAAAAAGAGGTGCCACACTCACTTCGCCCGTGAGCAGCCCAGTGGGATATTGTGAGGTCTCTTCCCAGCGAACAATCTTTTTTTCTTCGATGGCTTCTTTGTATTTTCCCGATATAAGATTGAGCAATGGCTGGGGGATTATTTCATCTACATATTTTCCAACAAGCATATCATAAGGAATCCCGGTCGTGGTGTGAAAGGATTTGTTGACAGAAGAAAATTTATAACGTTCGTTTTGTTTCACTTCAAGAACGAAAATGCCATCAGCTGTGGTTTCGAAAATAGATGATAGCCGTTCATTAACTTGCTTTATAATTCCTTCTTTTTCCTGCAGGTAAGCTTCTCCGATTATCCCCATTGCAATATCCAAAAAACGGTTCATCCCGTTTAATGATGAAATCAATTTTGCACCATTGCCATACTCTTTTTGTAGGTAAGGCGTGATGTAATTTCTCACAAGTGAAACCACTTCATACCATGATTTGAAATCAAGCCCCATCTTCGCATAAGTAATACCCTGTTCAATCTGGTATTCAATATATGGCTGCCAGTTGTCGTTTATAATTGCATCTTTCTGAAGTTCTCTCGACAACTTATTTCTCGCTTCAGAAACTTCTTTGGGAATAACCCTGATGAGTTCTCCAAAAATGGGATGGTTTTTTAAATCCTCCGTAGCTTTTTTAGAAAACTCCTCCTCATATTTTTCATAAACGGTGTAGTAAGCAAATATTTCCTGCTTCTCCTTTTTAGATAAAACAGGGATAAGTTTTTTAATTGTGCCCTTGGTGGAAGTTGGCATTATCCGTTCAATTTTATTTATTGTATTATTATTCATATCACATCCTTAAATATTTAATTAGAGAGCAACTCTTTCAGTTGAACGATCACGCGCGAACCACCGGACAAAATCGTAAATAGAAATGTACCCGTTGGATTTATCGATAAAAAAATCAGCTCCATGTTCAAGACTCCGCTTCCTGAATGCAGATTGTGCGTAATTAGTGAACATAATAACTATTGTTTTAGGGCTTTTCTTTTTGATTACATCCAGCACTTCAAAACCCTGTCCTTCCGCTAATTGAATATCAAGTATAACAATGTCAGTATGATATGTTGAAATTAATAAGTCCAGAATTTGCTGTCGTTCGGCTGTAATAAAATGTTTATCACCTCCAAGATATAGTTCAACACCAATCTGGACTTTATCGCTTGAGCGAAGTTTTCTATTCGACAGGATATTATCAATCCGGAGAAGTAAGTGTTGTTCATCGTAAGGCTTCCTTATAAAATTATCGGCGCCACATTTTAGAGCCTCTATTACATCAGCAGGACTGGATAAAGAAGTAAGTAGAACAATAGGCGTATTTTTTAAGATTCCATCGGAACGAATGGCTTTACACAACTCATAACCGTTCATCTCCGGCATTACAATATCACTTATTATTATTGCCGGTTGATGTTTGCGCGCAGCTTCAAGTCCTAATTTACCGTTTACAGCGGTTATTACTTTATAATCATGCGTTTCAAGTGAATGCTGAAGCTGCTCAAGTTGAGTCGGGCTGTCTTCAACAATAAGTATTCCCGAATTATTGTTTAATTTAATTTTTGTGTCCATCTTAAAGCTCCTATTGACTCATTTATTAAATTTAATATTTCTTCTTTAGTAAAAGGTTTTGTTATTAGGTTATT
Source organism: Bacteroidota bacterium (assembly GCA_021796135.1). The sequence goes on along the minus strand of JAJYOQ010000492.1, from coordinate 1,361 downwards.
AAAACCACCGGCTAATAATCTTTCCCGGTCCGATAATAGTGCATACCCGGTAACAGCAACAACAGGTATCTTTATATATTTATTATTTTTTCTAATTCTTTTTAATGTTTCTTCTCCATTCATTCCTATACCTAAATTTATATCCATTAATATTATTTGATAATTCTTCTTACTCATTTTAGCGATGGCTTGTTCGCCTGTTGAGGCATTTTCTACGACGTAATGATCCCTCAAAAACCTTTTCATTAGGATGAAATTCATTTCATTGTCTTCCACATAAAGTATATCATCTAATTTTTGTTTGGTCAAATTGGGTTTATCATCAATAATAAGATTACCGCTATTAATATTCTTTTTAGTAATACTTAGAGGTAAATAAATATAAAATGTTGTGCCTATTCCGGCTTTACTTTCGAAAATAATTTCGCCATGAATTAATTCAATCATTCGTTTTGCCACCGACAAACCAAGCCCTAATCCTTCATATTTTCTTGAATAGCCTTCGCTAACTTGTCTAAAGTCTTTGAATATATCGTTATAATGATTCTCCGGAATACCAATGCCTGTATCAGTAACGGAAACAACGCCCCAATGTTTATTATTCTTATTTTCCAATTTTATTTCGACTACAACTTTCCCTTTGATCGTAAATTTAAAAGCATTGTCTAAGATATTTGTTAACGCTTGTTCAAAAAGCATTTTATCTAAGATAACATTTATGTTTTTCTCATGCGTTAATATTTCAAATTTGAGGTTTTTGCTTACTGCGTTATCCTTAAATGAATCAGCTACTATTTCGACTTCTTTACATAGTTCCGCCTCAAGCGGATTTATTTTTGGCAGACTACTTTCTAACGCCGAAAGATTTAGAATTGAACTTAAGGTTGTCAATAATCGCTTTCCCGATGTGAGGATTCTTGTAGCATAATTTTTATACTCCTCATTCTCAAGTTCTGATTTTAGTATCTGAGCAAATCCAATAATTCCATTCATCGGAGTTCTGAATTCGTGGCTCATGTTAGCTAAAAAATTAGACTTTAAGCTGCTCATTTCCTCAGCTTTAGCTTTTGCCTTTAATAATTCTTCCTCATAAATTTTTCTTTCACTGATATCCCTAATTACCGCAATAATTTCACTTTGTTTATTTTTATCCTCCGGTTCTAAATATCTGAATGATGTTTCACACCAGAAGTAAGATCCATTTAAGCGCTTTAATCGATATTCTAATATTTCCATCTCCTTTTGAGGAATATTTATTAAAGTTAATTTTACCTTTTCAATTTCATCCGGATGAACAAGATTGAATATCGATTTACCGATTAACGACTCCATTCCAAGGAGTTGTTTAGAGGCTTTTGTTG
>JAJYOQ010000491.1 GCA_021796135.1 Bacteroidota bacterium | reverse complement strand
AAATCGTTACGGACAACAGCCAGGATAAAGTTTCCGGAGTTAATAATGTAGACATTGATAAAGAAATGGCAGACTTGGCTGAGAATAATCTTAACTTCAGTTTTGCTGCTCAGAAAATTAGCGATTATTTCAAAAAAATTGATAGTGTAATTCAAGGAAATCCAGTATGAAAATTAATGGTACTTTCCCCGGTTTTGATATAAGCGCACAAGGTTTAAGCATTCAAAGAAAACGAATGAACCTTATTGCTGAAAATATTGCTAATGCCGATGTAACCCGCACGGCGGATGGGCAACCATACAAAAGAAAATTTTTAGAAGTAGTTGCCAAACAAAATCCATATACAAATAGTTTGCCTTCGGAAGCTCCCACTCTAAGTCTAAATGTGAATAACGAGGCACAAATTTCAAATCCTGAAATTATTCAGAATGAAATCGGTGCAGATAACAGCGCGTTTAATTATAAAGAAATGACGGATCAAAAACTTGGAGATGTTGTGTATCAGCCCGATAGTCCTAATGCCGATGCCAAAGGTTATGTGCAGGAATCAAATGTTAATATTGTCACCGAAATGGTTGATATGATCTCCGCATCACGAAGCTATGAAGCTAACTTGACGGCATTAAACACTTCCAAGCAAATGGTAAAAGATTCACTCGGGATTTAATTAGATGAAAATATCGACGAATATGATAGGAAATTATAATCCACAGGTTTACAGCGGTTCGGTTAAAAATTCAAAAGCTAACGAATCCCAATTTAAATTAGAATCTAAATCTGTAGATAAAAAAGCTGTAAGCAATCTTTCGCCGGATGAGAAAAATTACTTTGTAAAACTTTATCCGCAGAATAAAAGTGAAATTATAGATTATCATGCCTATGAAAAAAACGGAAAGATGTCCGGTGTAAAAATAGGTTCAATGTTTGACAAGCGAGGTTAATTATGCAAATCAGTTCCATACAAAACACAATACCTGAAATAATAAATTCAAATAAAGTTGAAAAATCAAAGGATGATAGTTTCGGAAATATCTTAACTGATTTTATAGGTCAGGTGAATAACAATCAATTAGATGCGGACAACATGGCGCAAAAATTCGTTACTGGGGGCAATGTTGAAATCCAAGATGTAATGATAGCCGGAGAGAAAGCTAAAACAAGCCTTGATCTGCTGATGGAAATTCGAAATAAAGCAATCGATATGTACACTCAATTATCCCAAATACAAGTTTAAAAAATGAAAGACAATCCATTAAGTGCAATTTTAAATATTTTCAATAAACTTTCGTTTCAGCAAAAGATAGTTATTGGCGGAACCGTTGGTATCACGGCAGTTTTGTTAATCGTTCTATTATCATTTCTTAATCAGCCGAACTATTCGCCTTTATATACGAATCTTTCGCAAGACGATGCTTCAAAAGTTGTTGAACAATTAACGACCCAGAAAATTCAGTATGAAATTGAGGACAACGGCAAAACTATAGCGGTGCCTAAAAATGAAGTTTATAAAGTCAGGCTTTCGTTAGCAGCGAAGGGGATTCCGAGCTCAGGAGTAGTTGGTTATGACATTTTTGATAAGTCAACAATGGGGATGAGTGAGTTTATGCAAAAATTAGATTTTAAGAGAGCTCTTGAAGGTGAGCTGACAAAGACCATAATGGAAATTGACGGGGTTGCAGGGGCAAGAGTTCATCTTGTAATTCCCCAAAAGTCGGTCTTTAAGGATGAACAAAAACCTCCTACAGCGGCAGTTGTTTTAAAGTTGAGAGATAATTATTCGTTAACCAGGAGTAATATTGCGGCAATTATAAATCTTGTTTCAAGCAGTGTGGAAGGATTAACTCCGGGAAAAGTTACGCTGTTAGATACCCGCGGAAAGCTTTTATCAAAACAAGAAGATGACGATCCGTTAGCAGTAGCAAGTTCGAAACAATATGAAATTAAAAAATCAATTGAAAATTATCTTGCTCAGAAAGCACAGTCAATGCTGGATAACGTGCTCGGATACGGAAATTCAATGGTAGAAGTTAATGCAGATATAAATTTTGATCAGGTCGAAAAAACTATGGAGTCTTATGATCCAAACTCTCAGGTAGCAATTAGCGAACAAACAATTAAAAGTAATAATAACGGTAAAACAATGGGGGATTCTTCAGCACAGCAAAGTCAGAACAGCACTACGAATTATGATATAAGCAAGACTATACAAAAAGTTGTTGAGGGTACGGGAAATATTAAACGATTGAGTGTAGCCGCTGTAATCAATGATGTCCCAAAGGAAATTAAAGTCGGAAATGATGTAAAGACTGACTATAAACCGCGCTCACCGGAGGAGATGGGAAAACTTGGGGAGATAATAAGGAATGCCGTCGGCGTTGACTCCACAAGGAACGATCAATTTTCACTTGTGAATATTCCTTTTGAAACGAAAGACATTGAAGATGTTAAAATGACAAAGCCGGGAATGTTTGATGATCCTAACAAATGGATGAATCCTATTCTAATGATTGGTGCAATCGCTGCCTCAATCTTGTTACTAAAGGGAATAATGAAACGGTTAAAGAATGAAAAAATTATAATCGGCACTTTTAATAATGGATTTGAATCAAATAACTTTGGGGTCCCGGAGTTAGTGGGCTCAAAACAATCTTCGCAATTGGGAATGAATTTTAAAAAGAATTTATTGCCAATGGGTGATTTGGAAGATGAAATATCTGACGAAGCGGTTCGTAAAAAAAATCAGCAGGAAAAAATTTCTAACTATGCTTCTAAAAATCCTATGGAAGCGGCAAAGCTAATAAATGCTTGGCTCCATGAAGACGAATTTATTTAATAAATATGGCAAAAGAAAAAAAAACAGTTGATTTACCGGGCGTTCAAAAAGCAGCCATGCTTATTATCGCCCTAAATGTTGAAAATGCGGCAGAGATATTTAAACATCTCGACTCATCCGAAATAGAGTCAATTTCGACTGAAATATCTAAAGTAAAAAACGTTCCATCTCAAACAGTCGATTCTGTTATGGAAGAGTTCTATAACATGGTTACCGCACGTGAATATGTTCTGGAGGGAGGCATTGAATATGCGCAAGCAGTATTAGAAAAATCATTCGGATTAAACAAAGCCGTTGAGATTATTGAAAAAGTTAAGAATCTTACAACTTTGCGCGGCTTCGATGTATTGAAAAAGGCGGACTCCAGTCAGCTTATTAGCTTTTTGAATAAGGAGCATCCTCAAACAATTGCGTTGATACTTTCGCATCTTCATCCCGATCAAACAGCATCCGCTTTGAAAGAATTAACGGAGCCTTTGAGGACTGATGTTGCTTTTAGGATTGCTACCTTAGGAAAAATTTCTCCTCAAACATTAAAACAAATTGAAAAAGTTGTGGATGAAATGGCTGGCTTAAGTATGGGGCAATCTCTAAGCAAGATTGGCGGTACGAAAAGTATAGCGGCAGTGTTAAATAGAACGAACGTCGGTTTGAGCAAAGAGATAATGTTCGGAATAGAAAAAAGAGATCCCGATGTAGCTTATGAAATTAAAAGATTAATGTTCCTGTTTGACGATATAATCAATATCCAGGATAAAGAT
>JAJYOQ010000490.1 GCA_021796135.1 Bacteroidota bacterium | reverse complement strand
CTAAAGGCAAAGGCAAAAAAAATTCCAAAAAAGAACCGGCTAAAACAATGAAGGAAAAAAAGGAAGCTAAAAGAGAGAAGAAAAATGAGAAGAAGAGCCACGGTCTGCTCGAGAAGTAATATTCTTCTTAGAACTATGCGCGTCTGGTTTTAATTCTCTGCACATCAAAATATTGTACTTGAGATTGTCTATACAATTTTAAGCAGGAAGATAGAATTAAATAAATTAATTATGATAAAACTTTACCCTACTTAAATTTATTATTTTGGATATAAAATTTAAACATAAAATACTTCTCGCAATTATTGGGTTCATTGGGGCATGTCTTATCATTATTTTAATAAGCCTTTACGGCGTAGGGGTGTCTCCTGACTCTGTATATTACATATCAGTAGCAAGGCATATAGCTGACGGTACCGGTTTTGTCGGTTATGATGGTTACTATTTTGTCCTTCAGCCCCCACTATATCCATTATTATTAGCGGCAATAATAAAAATATTTTCCATAGACCCTCTGATATCAGCCGGCTATTTAAATGCAATTCTTTTTGGTTTAATCGTTTATTACTCTGGTTTATTTTTATTAAATCATTTGAAGTCCTTGCCCTTAATTATAATAGGAACCCTATCGATTATGGTATCCTTTGTAATAATTCAAATTTCTTTAATTGCATTATCCGAACCTCTTTTCATTTTGTTTGTTCTCTTATATCTGAATTACTTTGATAACTATAGGATAAAGGGAACAATTACTTCCCTACTTTTTTTTTCAACAGCAGCAGCATTGGCTTGTCTAACTCGATATGTAGGCGTAATAATCATTTTAACAGGATCAATTAGCATCTTTATTTGGAAGAGAAAGACATTCAAAGAGCTATTTCAGCATTTAATTATCTTTTTGCTTATTACAATTTTGCCGACCGGTTTATGGATTTTAAGAAACTATTTATTATCGGGCACCTTCGTTGGTCAGCGTGCTGATTCATCCTATACTTTATCCGAGAATCTATTATTCTTATTCAATGTGATGTTAAAATGGTATTTGCCAATACAAATAAATGAGCAGCAATTATTTTTTATAATGCTAATTATTTCTGCCGGAATTTTTGCCGTAATTGTTTTATCGAATAAATGGAAGAAAGACGAAGTAAGATTAAAACAAATAGGCCCTTCATTAATCTTTATATTATTTTATTCGGGGATTATAGTTATCTCGTCAACAACCACCGCATATGACAAAATCGCCAATAGACTATTATCCCCTATTTTTGTGCCTTCGTTTTTTATAATGTTCTTAATTCTGGATAATATTTTAGAATGGATATCAAAGCATTTCCATCAAAGGTTTATACTTATTTTGTTTTTGATCGGAATAATTGCTTGGATGAAATACCCGGTTACAAGAACAATCTATAATATCGAAGATTATATCGGGCAAGCAGGATGGGAATACAGCAGCAAAGCATGGAGGGACAACACGGTCATTAGATTTCTTAATAGCCACAAACAGTTTGAATCAGGATATTCATTTTACAGCAATGTTCCTGAAGCCGTTTACATTTTAGCAAACAAAGAAGTGAAATGGAGTCCTCCTAAAACAATGTATAATTCTCCAGAACTCATAAAAACAAATCCGGATTTAAGAAGTATCTGGCAGGGAAAAAACGAAGCATATCTCGTTTGGTTCAATAATATCAATCGCAATTTTTTATTTACCATTGATGAGTTGAAGAAAAGTAGTAATATGGTAAAGATAGCTCAGTTGAAAGACGGCGAAATTTATAAAATTGTGAAAAAATAATTCTTTAGAACTACAAACGCTTAATAAAGCAACTGTCTAAATAAGTGTAGCTTTATAATGACAAGCAAAATGAACTACCACGCCTCTTAAAACTCATATATTGAAATGCCCATAAAATGGATTTTAGTTTTGAAGATAAATATTTATCTTGCAAGCGCTCACCTGAAGGTTATGAGTTCTGGAACACAGTCATTTATTAAGAAATAGCTCTGCTCGATAGAATTGTCTATTATTTATTTTGTGCAAATAGAAAAGGAAACGTAGTAAATGCCACATATTGAGGAATAAATAAAGACTTTTTTTTGGAAATGCTCATAAAGGTAATTTTCGAAGAGGATAAAGGAAAAACAAAAATGACATTACGGCATGTTGGACACTCGGACGGTAATATAAGTACAGTGGCCAATGCCGGAAGGAACAAATCTTTCGACAAAATCTGTGAAATCTTAAATTAATTTATAAGGAATAAATCAATATGACGAAAACTAATTTTATTGTTAAGCCGACTGAACGAAAGATAGTCATCGAGCGAAGCTTTGATGCTCCTCGTGAGTTGGTGTTCAAGGCTTATACAAATCCAAATCACATTCCTGAGTGGTGGGGACCGGAAAACCTTACTACTGTTGTAGAAAGTATGGAATTGAAAGTGGGCGGCGTTTGGCGTTTTATACAGCGGGATTCTGCAGGAAAGGAATACGCATTCAGCGGTGTATACCATGAAATCGTATTCCCTTCCCGCTTAGTATTCTCATTTGAATTCGAAGGTATGAAAGGTCACATATTGATGCAAACAATTAAGTTCGAGGAAACAGAAGACAGGACTAAGCTAACGACCACAGTTCCCTACCAGTCAATTCAAGATTTAGAAGGAATGCTCAATGCAGGTATGGAAAAAGACAATAACGAATCAATGGATCGTTTTGCTGAACTTCTGGCAAAGCTCTGAACATGTTTTCATTAGCCTCTTAATTATTATAAGTCTTTGAATTGTTAATTTTGGATGAATCTTAAAGATAAATTTAGCAATAATAGACTTGAAGGATGAAGCCGTTATACGGAGTTTATTGGCGATTTCGTGCTTGTCTTTGGTCTATTTACGAGACTGGTAGCTCTTACAATGATGATTACTATGCTAGTCGCCACAATAGTGATCAGCATAGCGGATTTATGATTGGTAGGGCGTTTTAGCATAATGATTAGTGTAGTTGTAATTCAGTTAGCTGAATCAATGGCATATAGTGTCGACTCCCACTCTTTCAAGGAAGAAGCCATCCAGGAACAACAATTATGAGACATTAGCTTAATGAGAATGAATTTTTATCTCATAATTTAGGTATAGAAATGATCTGATGTAATTTAGTTATCTCTTGATTTAACAATAGTTATAGAATTTATATCATTGGAAATGATATGATATTTTGCTCAAAGCCATGCGGAATACTTTAAATTGAATTAAGGCATATTGTTTAAAATAGCAATACCTTGTAACTTTTTTAATTACAAGGTATCGAAAAGTGTGGGCTCGGGAGGACTTGAACCTTCGACCCGCTGATTATGAGTCAGCTGCTCTAACCAACTGAGCTACGAGCCCTTTTTTTGTATGCAAAAATAATACTTCTATTTCCTTTTTGCAAAATTCTTATGACGATTAGGAAAATTTAATTGTATTTTTTGTAAACGTATTGAATGATCCCTATCTTTTTCCCATCTTTATCAGATCTTATTTCTTCAATCAAATTATTTCGATCATACTGATATGAGATTCTCTCTTCTAAATTGCCGTCGCCGTTATAGCTTTC
>JAJYOQ010000050.1 GCA_021796135.1 Bacteroidota bacterium | reverse complement strand
AGTCTATTTTAATAATAAATGAATATTTGCACCTAATTAAAAATAGAAAGTTTGATGAGCCTCTTTTTTTTACATCAAATAGTGAGAGAGTATATCCCAGATATATTTACCGTATTGTAAATAAATATTTGCACAAGGTTAGCGATATTAAAAAAACAAGTCCGCATATACTTAGACACAGTGCAGCAACTCATATGCTTGATAATGGCGCAGATCTTCGGGCTGTAAAAGAAATACTTGGTCATGAAAATCTTTCTACTACACAAATATATACTCATGTTAGTATTGAAAGGCTAAAATCAACATATAAAAAATCTCATCCAAAATCATAATCCCGGGAGGTTACTATGAATATTACTATAACGGCAAGAAAATTTAAAGCACGTGATAATCTTAAAGAATTTATTACCGGCGAAGTAAATTCGCTTGAAAAATATTTTGATAATATTTTAGATGCAGATATTATACTTAGCTATCAGAATAGTCATGATAGTTTGAAATGTGCGGAAATTGTCGTCCAGGTTCCGGGTCAAACTCTGACTGCAAAAGAAGAGTCGAGTGAATTTACCAAATCTGTGACTGCTGCAGTTGAAAAATTATCCCGGCAATTGGAAAAATTGAAAACAAAAAGAACAGTCAGAACCAAAAATGAAAATTGATCAGAAAGCAATATCAAGAAAAGAATTTATTTCGGTAGATTTCTTATTTAATAATACTAAAGATAAATTCAAATTGAAATTATATTCTGATAAGTCCGGATTTTCAAAAAAAATAGTTGACCAAAATTTATACAGACCCGGTTTAGCATTAGCCGGGTTTGTAGATTTATATTCTTATGCCAGAGTGCAGGTTTTCGGGAATACGGAAATGCGTTATTTAGACCAGCTTTCGGATGAAGCAAAGGAAAAAACACTTGATAGAGTATTCCAATTTGAAATTCCTTGCATTGTTTTGACGGATAATAATCAACCATTCCCGCTTTTAATCAATTTAGCTAATAAATATAATATCCCGGTTTTTGGATCTTCATATGACACTACAAAATTAGTATACCTAATCGGAGATTTTTTGGACGATCAATTTGCTCCAAGAATATCAATTCACGGATCATTTGTCGATGTTTATGGAGTAGGCATGCTATTTATTGGAAAATCAGGAATTGGTAAAAGTGAAGTTGCTCTAGATCTAATTGAGAGGGGACATCGACTTGTTGCAGATGATATTATTATACTGACAAAAAAGGGAGAGGGTATTTTAATGGGTTCCGGAACAAATCTCGTTAAACATTTTATGGAAATACGCGGGTTAGGTTTGATTGATGTAGAGAGAATGTTCGGAATTCGAGCAATAAGATACCAAAAGCGACTCGAGATCATAGTTGAATTGGAAGTCTGGGATGACAAAGCTGAATATACAAGAACTGGTTTAGATGAAAATTTTGTAGAAATTTCAAATATTGAAATTCCATACATAAAGCTGCCTATTTTGCCTGGAAAAAACATCACTGTTATTTCTGAAGTGATAAGCTTGAACTATTTGCTAAAACATTACGGATATGATGCGGCAAATTATTTCCAAAGTAAACTAAATAATAGATTAAAAAATCATTCAGAAAATAGCTTAAGAGGCGTTGACTATTTCGAACATGATTTTGAATAATTAAATTTAATTATTCTCTTGACAAACAACTCTTATTTTTTTAGATTCCGCCCCAAGATATGAAAAATTTTTATTACTTCTCAAAATCAAAATTACAATTTATTGAGATAAAGAATTATAAGGCTAAATTAGCTATTTATTTCACTTTGTCTGTTGTAATTTTTAGCATGATAATATTCGGCGGATATTTCATTGTAACTTCTATTGCAAATTCTCAAAAGAATTTTAGAGCAATGAAAACTGAGAATGAAGTTTTGAAAGATAATTTAGATAAAATGGCTAGCCGTTACGAACAATTAAACAATGAGTTAGACAGTTTAGATAAAGCAAATAGTAGTTTAAGAACTGTAGCTAATTTACAGCCATTAAGTAATGATGAACTTAATTTGGGAATTGGCGGCGGTTCATTTAATAATGTGCTTGATTTTTTCAAAAGTCCAAGTGAAGAAAAATTAAATTCATTGTCTAATTATGTGGACTTAGTAACCAGGAAAGTTGCTTTTGAAAAAGCTCAATATGTTGAAATTTCGAATCAATTAAAAACAAATCAGACTCTATATGCTTGTATACCGGCGATTAAGCCATGCGAAGGAGATATTTCTGATGGGTTTGGAATGCGCTTTCATCCAATCCTTCATATTGAAGCAATGCATGAGGGCATTGATTTTGTAACCAATGTTGGGTCTCCTGTACATGCTACTGGTGATGGTACTATCGAATTTGTAGGTGATAGAGGAGGTTTTGGATTAGCGGTTATGATTGATCACGGATTTGGATACGAAACTATTTATGCGCATTTGTCACAAGCAGAAGTTCATGAAGGTCAAAAAGTTTTTAGAGGTCAGGAAATAGCTAAATCTGGTGACTCAGGTTTATCTACAGGACCACATTTACATTACGAAGTTCACCATAATGGGGTTATATTAAATCCAGCTGACTTTTTCTTCGGGAATTTGGGCTTTTTTGAATTAGCTAAAAATAATGAATAGGGAAATGATAATATGATTTGGACTGTTGAGTTAGCCGCTTATCTTGATGATGCTCCTTGGCCGGCTACTAAGGAAGAATTAATAGACTATGCCGAAAGAATAGGGGCTCCATACGAAGTAGTAGAAAATTTAATAGAATTAGAAGAGTCAGATGAGCCATATGAATCTATAGAAGATATTTGGCCGGATTATCCTTCTGATGATGATTTTTTCTACAATGAAGATGATTATTGAGTTTTAAACAATTAAATATAAAATACTTTTTTAATGATTGAGTATTATATATAGATTTCAATACGACTAATTTAAGGAGCTTCATAAGCTCCTTTTCTTTTTGAATATTATGGAAAATATTAATTGGGAAGATCTTTCCGGTCAGGAATATGTCAAAATTCTATTAACGAACATAATTGAATCCGGTAATATTCCGCATGCATTTTTATTCCATGGCATTGAAGGATGCGGAAAAGATTTTGCTGCAATTAAATTTGCTGAAAACCTTAATCTAAAATATTCGGATAATAAAGCATTTAATATTAATCAAATTAGACAGTTTTCAGAACCTTATATAAAATATGTTATTCCATTACCACGGGGGAAGAATGAAGACGAATCAAATAACGCTCTTGAAAAACTTACTGAGGATGAAATCCAGACAATTCAAGAAGAAATTAAGAAGAAATCTGAAAACCCTTATTATAAAATAACTATTCCAAAAGCAAATGTTATAAAAGTTAATAGTATTAGAGATATTAAATTATTTCTTTCTCTTAATTTTTCAGATGTGAAATATCGGCTGATTATTATTTCTGATGCTCATTTAATGAATGAAACAGCACAAAATTCACTATTGAAGAGTTTAGAAGAACCACCGGAAGGAATCATTTTTATTTTGACAACTCCTTTTCCCGGACAACTTAGAGAAACTATAAGATCTAGATGCTGGGAAGTCAATTTCGCCCCATTAAATAATTCACAAATTAGGAATATTCTCATTAAATATTTTGAAATAAATGATGATCTCGCTTCACAAATTGCACCATTTTCTAATGGCTCTGTCCAAAATGCATTAAAACTTTATGAAAATGATTTTGAGGATTTAATAGAAAAAACAATATCTTTTTTAAGATATTCCTTTGGGCATAAATTTAATTCTGCCTATAGTCATATTTCACCCTATCTATCTGAAAAGAATTCCGAATCATTTAAGTTTCTTATCCAATTGACAATAATATGGTTTAATGATTTACAAAAATATAGAATAGGGAACGATGATATTTATTTTATTTCTCAAAAAGATACACTGGTAAAGTTTAATGCAAAATTTCCGAATGTTCCGTTAGTCAATATTGTAAAAGAATTAGATAATCTTCATAATTCGATTGATAGAAATGTGAATTTAAACACTATCGCTTTAAATATGATTTTGATAGTCGCGACTTTGACAAATTAATTAAAATGAATATATTATAAAATTATAAGAAAAGAGTATTATGAATATAAAAAATGTTTCTGTGATAGGCGGGGGAACAATGGGTAATGGAATTGTACATGTTTTTGCATTAAACGGATATAAGGTCAATCTAATTGAACAAAGTGAAGATCTGGTTCAAAAAGTATTTAAAAATATCTTAAACAATATGGATAGACAATTAAAGAAGGGAATAATTTCTGAATCAAAAAAAGCAGAATCTATTTCGAATATTACGACCTTTACGGGAATTGAAAATACTCCGGGAAATAGTGATTTAGTTATTGAAGCTATTTATGAAAATAAAGCAGCTAAAATGAGTATTTTTAATAAATTATCAAATATTATTAAGGCGGATTCTATATTTGCTAGTAATACATCTTCAATTTCTATCACAGAACTAGCAAGGGATAACCGTCCTGATAAGTTCATTGGAATGCATTTTATGAATCCGGTGCCAGTAATGCAGTTAGTGGAAATTATTAGAGGCTATTCAACAAGCGATGAAACTTTTCAGACAATCAAAGACTTATCTCTTAAATTGAACAAGGTGCCTGTTGAAGTGTTTGACTATCCGGGATTTATTTCAAACCGAATTCTAATGCCAATGATAAATGAAGCCATTTTTGCTTTAATGGAAGGTGTAGCCTCTGCAGAATCAATCGATAATGTTATGAAGTTAGGTATGAATCATCCAATGGGACCTTTAACCCTTGCTGATTTTATTGGATTAGATGTATGTTTGGCAATTATGGATGTTTTATATACAGGATATAATGATTCAAAGTATCGACCATGTCCATTATTAAAAAAAATGGTTGCTGCTAATAAACTAGGAAAGAAAACCGGCGAAGGATTTTTTAAATATTAATCCTGTTTGACTCTGAAATCCTAAATAAAAATAATGCTTTAGAATAAGCTATCTATTGTTGGTTTTATGGAGTATCCGAGGCAAAATTTTTGATTTATACCATGCAATCTGCGGCTGCTCTAATTCAATTTTGAAAACCTGATCCATGTTCGAAATCTGAATAATTCCTATATAAAAACTATCAATTGAATTTCTGAGGATAGTATATGATAAAATCAGATTATTCACTGAGTCAGGACCAAAATAGCATCCGCAGGCATTAGCAATATTTTGTTGTTTTCTCGAATTAAGTATCCTGCTTAAATCCAATAACAAAGCTGGTTCATTTTTTATTAAAGACAAGTAGTCAGTGCGGAATTTTTTAATTTTATTTCGGATCGATTCATATTTTATTAGATAATCTTTTATGGCAGGAATGTATTTATATTTTTCAAGTTTTACAATTAACGGGCTTGAAATTCCGACTTCACACGTATCGCCATAATATAATTTTGTGGAATCGAGAATTGATAGCGCATATTTAGTAATTTTAGATTGAGCAGGGGTAATTGAAAGATAAGATGAGAATAGGAAAAGATACATAATTGAGATAATAACGAATATATAAGATTTAATCATATTGTCCGATAATGTATATTATGTAAACTAGAATTTATATTTAATTATCATCAAAAATGGCAGATACAAAAGCTTCCGGGTTAAAATTCTGTAAATCATCTATCCCCTCTCCAATTCCGATATATTTCACAGGAACCTTTTGTTTGTCGCATATTTGAAAAATTACACCGCCTTTAGCTGTGCCATCTAATTTAGTCACAACAAGACCAGTTATGTTTGTAACCTTAGAAAATTCGTTTGCCTGCACTAAAGCATTTTGTCCAGTAGTGCCGTCTATGACTAAAAGTGTCTCATGCGGTGCATTTGGGATTACTTTTGATATTACTCTGTTGATCTTATTTAATTCTTCCATAAGATGAGATTTGTTGTGGAGACGACCCGCAGTATCAATAATTACCACATCATAATTTGCCTTAATTGCAAGACTAACCGTTTCAAATGCAACAGATGATGGGTCTGACCCAGAAACATTCTGGACTAATTTAACCTTTGCCCGTTCAGCCCAAATTTGCAATTGTTCGCTTGCTGCAGCCCTAAAAGTATCAGCCGCACCAATAATTACTTCAAGTCCTTCTTTTCTATAATTATTAGCTAATTTACCAATAGTTGTCGTTTTACCGGCACCATTGACACCAACTACTAAAATAACATAGGGTTTTTTTAGCACCTCGGAGTCATTGTTTAATCCATAATTACTACCAAAGACAGATATTAATTCCTGTTTAACTATACGATTTATATTTTGACCGGATCGATCCTTTTCATCTTTTAATCTTACTCTGCTTTTAACAATTATTTTTTCAGCTAAATCAAAGCCAATATCGGAAGTTATTAATATTTCTTCAATATTCGCTAGGATTTCCTCATCGATAACAGCTTTACCGCTAATAGTTTCAGTAATAGAATTAGCTAATTTATTTCGTGTTTTTGATAGACCTTCTTTTAATTTATCAAAATTAAAATTTTTAAAAAGTTTCATTTGTCTTTCTGCTTAAGAATTCACGGGCTCTAATGGCATATCCCATTAAAGATAAAAACATTAAAATCATACTTGAATAAAATATAATTTGATAAAGAAAAATATCTTTAAGCCCGAATAGTATTAATAAAATTAGAATACCTATGTTAATTACAGTTGCTTTTCCTAAAATATTTGAAGGTAAAACTTTCCCTATTTTCTTTGAAGTGAAAATTCCTCCGACAAAAATTACTATATCCCTTATAATAACGATTGCGAGATAATAAAATGGGATAGCATTCAAATAAAATAATTTAATTACAATCGTACCTACAACAATTTTATCTGCAAGCGGATCTATAATTTTCCCAAATTCGGTTATTTCATGTCTGCCTCTTGCAAAATAACCATCTAATACATCTGTTAAACCTGCTATAATGCAAAGTACAATAACTTCATAGTTAATTTGATTAAGCGAACGTTTACCAATTAAAATCCAAAATGGTAAAGCAAGCATAAGTCTCAAGAAACTTAAGAAATTCGAAATTGTAAAAATATCTTTTTTATTAATCTTCATCTTATTACAGCAAATTTACCAAGTTTTTCTTCTACTTCATTGTTTAATTCATTTAGCCGAACCATTCGATATATATATACTCCGCTATTTAATAAATTTCCGTATGAATCTCTTAGCAAATAGCTTACGCCGCCATTTTGAGTATTAGCCGTAAATTCCGAAATCTTTTTCCCACTCATCGTAAAAATAGATATTTTTATTCTATTTGACACATTAGCAAAAGTTATTTTATCTTGTCCGATTGCAATATTAGCCGGATTCGGATAAACATAGACGTTTGACAAATTATCTGAATTATTTGCCAGCACAATATAACTGCCGGCATTATTATTTATCATTAATCCTCCGGATAACTTTGAGGACAATAAATTATTGACTTTTAATTTATATTCAATACCTATAGATCCTACAGGGTGTTTCCCATCCATATATATAAATATTGAATTTGGATTAGCAGGATTCATCTGAATATCTAAAATATTATTTTGAGGCTCAAATAAATAATTATTCTTATTTAAAGCGCTTGTTGAATCTAGAGGCAAATTAAAAAACAATTCAATTTTTGACGGATTAATAATTTGGTATGAGGTAATATAAAAATTTGATCCGCTTGAATCAGAATTATAAACATTAAAATTTACAGAATCATCTGCTATAGGTGAGCCATAAAAATCTGTAAGTCCATGAATAAATATTTTATGACTTCCCGGATTAAAATTTGCAGCAAATGTCAATAAATACGAATATTCATTTTTAGCCGCTACAGAATTGGGGTAATCTAATTGATCGGCAAATATTTCACCGGCCATTCCGGCTTTGTTATTAATTCGGTTTGAAAAGTTTATAGTAATTGAATTGTTATTCACATATTGGGCTGATTTAAGAGCAGCCGGTTGATGAGAATATATTCCGACCTGAGTACTCATATTAGATAATGATGTTTTTTTTGATGGGTCGTAAGATTTTATCGAGTAATAATAATATTTTGCATTTTCTACAGTTGAATCAATAAACCAATTTAGAGTAGTGGAATCAATTAGTGAGAGATTATTATTGCTCAATCCCCTATATATAAAATATTTATAACCTATTCCCTGCCAGTTTAGTTCAACCTTAGATGAATCGATGCTATGACCAATTAAATCATATGGGGTATTAGCTGAATTTGCTGATGTAAATTCATAAAAATTAATTCCGGTTGAAGTGGGAAAAGCAACTTCAGGTACGCCATTTCTGTTAAGATCTCCAACAAAAACATTATTAGAATTAACGTTATTGCCAAATTGAATCATTGTATTCTTACCGCTATCGTATCTGAATATATATGAATATGGATAAATAAAGACTATAAGATCATCGAAATTTTGATTTTCAATGTTTGCAAATCTAATACTATTATCAATAGATTGAAAAACAGAGCTGGAAGAAGCCGGCAAATCAATAAATGATTTATTAAAAATAATATTCAAAGAATCATTTTGTAGATTAAATACAATTAATTTATAATAAGGAGCTACATTATTTACTGATGAATTTGAATGTAGTAAAGCAGCTAAATATGTTTTTCCATCGCCTGTATAATGCCCGGCAGTTAAATATGCCGAAAATCCTTCCATGTTAGTGGAAATTACAGTACCTTTTTGGAAATTGTCAACACCGATTATATTATAACTAAAAATATTTCCGTTCTTATCTGCCATCCATATAGCTTTTTTGCCTGAACCATTTATATCTGCTATAACAGCATGGGGTGAGTCTAGCAAGTTAGTGCTTCCGGAAGAAGAAAAATCCGGCAATTGTTTACGATCATATAATTGAAAACTGCTATTAACTTTCCAAACTGAAATTGAACTATCGGAATCCACGTCTAAGATTTCTGTAATACCGTCTCCGTCAATATCCTGTGCTGTAATCGGCCAAAATTTTTCAGTTGTATCAGCAAATTTAGGGATTAAATCTGTGGAAAATTGATTTGCTTGTTCATAGATGTAGCCATTATAAACGAAATAACAAAGTAAATCCTTTTTACCGCTATTAGTGAAATCTCCGAATGATTTGGCTATCCTATATTTGATTGAATCAATTAAAGAAAATGAATTATTATTTAATTTATACAAATAACTAGTTGTAGGGTTTGCTAATGTTCGTAAAAATACTTCATTGCTGTCATTTGAAGTAAAGCTCACCGGATTTTCATAAATTTCTCCGGCAGGTAATGAATAGAGAAGTTTAGTCGCATTTACAATATTAATTGTATTGGATGTACTATAAATAAAATAATTATTCTGATTCATTATATCTGTCTTTAGCCCTGCTAAATTGATCGCCTCATAATAAACCTCATATTGCGTATTTTGCTGAACCTGATCAATAGGGATAAAGCCAAAATGAAAATTTGAAACTGTTTCTGTGCTATTCGAAAATCCATCTAAAGGTATTGAATTAAAAACACCCGTTCCTAATTTCCTATAATACATTTTAACAACAGACAGCTGGTCAGTGCTGATAGAAGCACTAATCGTTGTTTCATCACCAAATAGTATTGGACCTGAATTTTCAATTTTCAAAACGGGTGGATTTCTTTCAATTGAAAAATTTACTCTTTCTTCCGAATTTTTTCCATTTGTAAAATTAATTAATAGTCTAAGACAATAAGTAGTATCGGAAAGATTTTTTAAATTTAAATTAAAAATATTTTTATTTTGAAATTGATATTGAGAATTATTAATAAGAGGGGTCCAAGATTGAGGATTACTACCAATTCCCAGGAAAAGACTATAATTATTAAAATAAGCTGAAAGTACAGTAGCATAAATGTTAAGAGAATCCTTATTTGTAGCAAAATCCTGAAGAGGACTGTCAAATTTTATTATGGATGGAACAGCAGCATTTAAAGCATTAAATAGATTTAATCTTCCCGCACCGCTATAAATATCCCATCCGGGAGCTCCGATATCATCGGCAGAGGTCTTAAGAATTTGTTTAACTTCTTCATTAGAATAATTACCGGTAGAAAGTAATAATCCGGCGGCTGCAGATACAAAAGGAGCCGATGCCGAAGTACCGCTTACAGTAGAATATCCTCCTCCCATTGATGTAGTCAAAATATCTGTCCCGGGAGCTACCAGATCAAGCCTGGAGCCATAACTCGAACTTGGTGATACATTATCATCTTCCGTTGAATTGCCTACACTTATGACTTCTGTGTATCCGGAAGGATAATGCGGTTGATCGTCGCCGGAATTACCTGAGCTAGCTACTAATACAATTCCCTTGCTGTAGGCATATTTAATAACATCCCGAAGGACATAAGAAAACTGCGTATCTCCAAAACTCATATTAATAATTTTTGCTCCCATCATTACAGCATAAAGTATTGCGGACGCGACATCATCTTCCTGCCCATAGCCATTCGAGTCAAATGCTCTAATATTTAACAACTTGACTTTAGGTGCAGCACCGGCTATCCCTATAATATTATTTGCTTCTGCTCCAATAATTCCGGCAATTAAGGTCCCATGACCATTTTCATCCATGGGATTATTATTCCATGATGAATAATTCGAATTTGAAGAATCAGGTGTGGAACCTCTTGTATCCACAAAGTTCCATCCCATGTAATCATCTATAAATCCGTTATTATCGTCATCAATATTATTTGATTTTTTATTGTTACCATTCTTGTCATTTCCCGTTTCACCAGGATTGATATAAATTTTATTTTTCAGATCAGGATGCAGATAATCAATGCCGGTATCTATTATTCCAATAATAATAGAATCAGAACCTTGGGTTATATTCCAGGCATCAAATGCTTTTATTTTTTGTAAAGCCCATTGCTGATTAATTAGACTATCATTAGGTATAAAATCAATTTTGTATAAATTGGATTGCTGAATATATTCTATGGTAGGATCATTTTTCAATTGATTAATAAATTGGCTGGCCATATAATTATTTGTGAAGTCAACTCTTAAAATCCTTGATAAAGTGGCGTCGGAGACTCCCAAATTTTGAGCGAAGTGCTTTACAAGGTATTCTCCCTTTTGCATTATTAAATTCCCCCCTTGGGAAAGCCGATTTTCTTTAACCATTTGAGAAATTAAAGAATTAGAAACATCGCTCTTATATTTTATAAAATAGGTATATTGAGAGAAAAGATAAATATTAAAAAAAAAAATAAATAGAAATATTAAGCTGGGCTTAAATTTCATACATCTCTTTCTTAAAACTTGCATCGACTTGAGTAGGATAATTTCCCGAGAAACAAGCTGTGCAAAAATTGTTAGGATTTGCCTCAGAAACTGATTCAAGCATCTCATCAATAGTAAGGTATTCCAAGCTATCAACTCCTAAATATTTTTCAATAGCTTTTACATCACCGTTCATTTGACAAGCGATCAATTCTTCCCTGCTGGGAAAGTCCATTCCATAATAGCAAGGATGCATAATCGGCGATGAAGAAATTCTTAAATGAATTGATTTTGGATTTGCTTCTCTGATTAAATTAATTAATTGTTTTGAAGTTGTACCTCTAACAATTGAGTCATCTACTAGAACTACGGTTTTTCCCTCTAATACACCCTTTACAATATTAAACTTTATCCTAACGCTGTTTTTCCTTTTTTCTTGTTCTGGTTGAATAAATGTTCTCCCGACATAATGACTTCTAATCAGACCTATTTCAAGTTTAGCACTTATACCCATTTTCTCTAATTGAGTTTCATATCCGATCGCAGTAGTATTGGAGCTGTCGGGAACACTAATAACTATAACCTTTTTGCCATCAGGGTCATGAACAGGATATTTTTTTGCAAGCATTTTCCCTAATCTTCGGCGCATTTTATCAACATTATGTCCAAATATAAAACTATCCGGTCTAGAAAAATAAATATATTCAAATATACAATGTTTATGCGGAGAGGGAATATCAAAAATATTAAATGATTGAATGTCATCAATATTTTTCACCGAATTATCAATAACAATTATTTCTCCGGGATTAATTTCTCTAACAAACTTAGCCGTGTTAATATCAAAGGCACATGTCTCAGAAGCTACGACAAAGTTACCATTTAATTTACCGAGAGATAAAGGACGAAATCCAAAAGGATCTCTTGCTGCGATCAACTTGTCGTCAGTAAGAATAACAAGACTATAGGCTCCTTCAAGTTTTGAAAGGGCTTCTTTTATTTGATCAATTTGATTATCAAGCCGGCTTCTTGCTATTAGGTGAAGGATTACCTCAGTGTCACTAGTCGTTTGAAAAATAGCTCCTTCTTCGACTAATTCATCCCTTAGTTGTTTTGCATTAGTCAGGTTTCCGTTATGTGAAACTGCAAGGTTTCCAAAACGATAATTAACTACAAAAGGCTGTATATTATTTATTGAATCCGATGATCCGGTCGTTGAATATCGGTTATGACCGATAGCTGCATTTCCTGTTAAAACTGTTTTAAAAATATTTGAGTCTGCATAAACTTCCGATACAAGACCCTCAGCTTTATGAATTTTAAAGATTGATTTACCTTTGGTATTAAAATCCCGCGTCACAATACCGCTAGCTTCTTGACCCCTGTGCTGCAAAGAATGAAGACCGTAATAGGTTAGTGCTGCTGCTTCAGTAGTTCCAAAAATGCCGAATATTCCGCAATGACACTTTGGTTTATCTGGATAATAATTTAATTTCATTTTCTTTTCTAAATTTTGAATTTAAAATTACGCAAAAAAATGGTTTAATAAAATCTTGATATAAATCAATAGATAAGTTTATTAGAGGCAAAAATAGAATGTCGGAACGGTGGGATTTGAACCCACGACCACCTGAACCCCATTCAGGTACGCTACCGGGCTGCGCTACGTTCCGAAAATTATAATTTTGAAAGCAGAAATTCCAGAATATTCTTAATTTCTAGCAGATCATTTTTGATAGGATCTTTTTCATTGAATAAATCACTAGAGTCAGAATTTACGATAATTTCTGGCATGCTAGATGACTTAGGAACTGGCTCAGGATCATCTCCAGAATCAAATTCCGCAATTATATTCTTAGCGCCTTCAATAGTATATTTTTTATCACGTAATAGATTTTTAATTTTTAGAATTAACTGTATATCTTTATTAGTATAAATTCTATTACCGGCACGATTTTTTTGCGGATTAAGCTCCTCAAATTCCGTTTCCCAATATCGAAGCACATACTGTTCAACTTCGGTTATTTTGCTAACCTCACTAATTGAATAGTATAGCTTTTTAATTGAAAGATCTTTCATTTGTTCTCAATAAAATTTGAACTAAAAATAAGTAATTCGTTTTTTAATATCAAGATTACTAATTCAAATAATTATTTGCTTTAACTATATCACATTACCTTTTATTTTCATAGGTAATAATTTCAATTAGTTCGTTTATATCATTAAGTTCATAATCAGCATTGCTTACTTGAGTATTGAATGTGTCACCATATTTAGCAAAAGCAGTTTTCATTCCGACCTTTGCTGCACCTATTATGTCTCTTTCTGCCCAATCCCCGACCATTAAAGCATACTGCGGCTGTACATTCAACTTTTCTAAAATCATTTTAAAAGGAGCTGGATCTGGTTTTCGTACACCTGTGTCTTCAAAGGTCACTACGGCATCAAATATATGATGAAAATTGAGAAATGCTAATCTTAGCCATGCTTCTTTAGTAGGAGCATCAGAAACAATACCCATTTTAATTCCCATTTTTGAAATTTGATGCAATGTCGGATAAACATGCGGATATGGTATTAATGCTGCTTCCCTCGCACGTCTATAAGCTACAATTCCTGCAGATAAAACTTTATAATCCACCTTCTTTAATACCCGTTGCAGAAAAACATCAAAAACTTTCTGATATTCAATACCTTGCTCTTTATAGATTTCGTCTATTATTTGATTGGCTTTATTAAATGAGATGTCTAATCCTGAGTCAATCATTGACCGAATCGCTTCTTCAATCGCAAGTCTTTTCATTTTCATGAAATCAACTAACGTGTTGTCTAAATCGAAAATTATTGCGTTAAGCATTTTTATTCTTTTTTTTATCAAACTTGTTAGTTAACAAATAGGTAGCAGCTAAATAACTATTTTCTTTAAATCCACTTATATAACCATCACAAGAAGAAGCAGTTAGCAGTGTTTGTCTAAAGCTCTCTCTATTCACTAGATGCGACAAATGCACTTCAATTTTGGGTAATTTGCAATCTTCTAAAGCATCTTTTAAGGCAACTGAAGTATGCGCATACCCGCCGGGATTAATAATAATTCCATCAAAGTGCAATGAAGATTTTTGAATTATTTCAATTAGCTCTCCTTCTAAATTAGATTGGAGGAATGAAAAATCAATATCCGGAAATTCTGACCTCATTAAAGTTTGAATTTTTTCTAAAGTCAAATTACCATATTGGCTCTGGTCTCTTTCTCCAAGCTTATTCAAATTCGGCCCATTTAAAACAAGGATTTTCATTTTGTTTCGCTCATTTCTTCAATAATTTCCCTGGTCTTTGGAGTCAAATAAATTTGGTCTATTCCTAATTCCTTAAGTGCAAAAGAAAGGATTATTACTTTACGCTGCAGATTAGCCATTTTATTTATAACTATTACTTTACTCTCTTTTAACAAACAATAACCACCTTTGAAATCACCTTTTTCAAATCTAACTTCTGCTCCTAATTGAGCTGCAAGGTCTTTAAGTTCTTGAAGAATGTCTTCAAATTCCTTTTCTTTAATTTTCATTTTAGCCTTTTTTGCTCTGTAGTGGTCTAAAAATTGCGAAGAAAATGATTGCAATGTAAGATAGTATTTCTATCACTGGGAAACTACTAAATATTTTTAATCGTTTAATATACAAATTTAAAACATCTGAGCTGTTAAAAATT
>JAJYOQ010000489.1 GCA_021796135.1 Bacteroidota bacterium | reverse complement strand
ATTGTGCCATCTAATATCGCATCTTCACTTGCTGAGACAAATGAGTAATCATTGGCTTTTATTGCAAGTCCATGAACGAATGGATAATCGAATGAATTGCCGGCAACAACATCATTTGAGTAATTATCATAACTAGCGCCCCAGCCGGGATCGTCATTTGATTTATATGGTGAAGAAGGGTCAAAATTATATTGCTTCCCTGTGAAACTTAGATCATATTTATCTGGTACACCTCCATCAATGCGATCCATGAACCCTAAGAAACCTATTTTATTCACTGATGCTGGTGCTGAAACACGATAAAAACCATTAACTAATAAAACTGTTTTCTTAGTACCCAGCATTTTACACACCGATAATATCTCGGAAGGAAAACTCTCACCGCCGCTATTTATCGCAGTAACCTTAAAGCTGTAAATATTTTTAGGCCTAATATTCTTTATTAGAGCAAAAGGTTTCTCGACTAACATTCCGTTATCAAAATCACCATTATTTATTCTAGTATATACAATAAATTTCTTCGCCTTAGCAGTCGGCTCAAGAGGGTCTTTGACGGGATGCCATCTGAGTAAGACATTACCGGCTTTGTCAAATACTGCAGAAAATCTATTAACTGGCAGCGGTTCTACGACATATTTAAAATCATTTTGAACAGATAAGAATTTCAAAATACCTTTATACATTGATCTGGCAGCGTCAAATCTGAATTCAGGATCCTGAGCAAATTTCATATCAAGGAAATTCTGATGGGCAAGGAGCTCGATTAAGACCGAAGGTACATTTGGGCGAACAACTTCACTATACCGTCCATCCTCGAGCATTCTCCGATTCCAAATAGGGTCATATTTCGCTTTAATATCGTTAACAATCTGGGTTTGCATAATATCTGCGAGGTCACGGTTAGCTAGTCTTGAAACTCCATTAGGAAAAACTCTTTGCGAGTCTAAATCTGTTGAGCTATAAATTGCAAGAGTGCCGATTGTAGTATCGCTTAGTGAGTTGCCCGCATCTGTATGAAATGCTAAGGATAAATCTATCGGAATCCCCAGACCCTTTGCGTTTCGATCATTATTCGGACCGAAGGGAGCTCCGCATAGGTAATTTACATATTCTCCGCGGCTTTTATAATCATCAATATAATCATTCTTATCGTCATTTAAATTGTAAACAAGCGAGTCAGGCATTCCAAGATATTGTAGATAGTAGCGTGCTGCTTCCAGGTATTTGGGACGTCCGCTAGTAGTGCCGCCTCGTTCAACCACGCCCATACCTCCGCCAAATCTTACTGCGTCTGCCGTAACAACCTTCCCGGATTCAGCACTTTGGTTTGTTAAAACAACCTTGTCTTTTTCAGGATTATAGCCTTTGTCAAATTTAAATTCTCCTAAATACTCCCATGTTCCTCCGCCGATTTGCTGGTTAACCAAGAAATCTGTTTTGATTCCCTCATGATAAACTGAATAATGTGCATCACTAATGTTTCTACGGGATGAAGAATAAGAAACATAAACAGAATATACTCCCTCTTCGGGAACCCTTGGAATCCAACTAATCGAAGACGTCCCGGTAGTATCAGAAATAGTTTCCTTATACGTCCCATGAGTAAAAGGATTATAGTCGACACGATATGGAAGTGTGCCGACTTCAAAACCTTTCCCTTTTCCAATATTCCATTTTGGCTTTTCTATGTAATATCTTGAGCTAATATCCAAATGAGAATCATTATCAACAACAACTTCATTTATTTGAAAATCCCTTTCACGCGGATCAAAAACATTTGCACCTGCTTTCTCGAGCATCGGGATTAAATATGGTACAACAAAAGAAAGCGGAAGTTTATCTTCGACTGTTTGAAACACATTTGGGCGCTGCCACTCCCATCGATTAATCTCATTATTGTAATACCAACCGTGGCTTTGCCAAACTGCAATATTCCTGTTAAATAATCCATTCGCAGGAATAAATTTCCTGCTTATATTCTCTACCACAGGCTTAGGTCGAATTTCCTTTGGCGGTATTCTAGATCTATCATATTCCGTTTGGCTGCTTCTATAGAAATTCGGAATCAGTTTCTCTACAGGAAAGCCTATTGTCTTTATTGAAAAAGTATAATCTTTAAATTTGTAGCCATAATTTTTCCTCACCTCTGAATAAAGTTCTTCAACATTACCTTCGCGGAAAGGAATGAAGGATAGTTCTTTGCTGTAGTTTATAGTAATTTTCTTTTTTACGGAGTCGATAACGACAGATTCAATTTTCGCTTTATCTGGAAATTCAAACGGTAAGATTTCCTTTCTAAATTCCGTTTTCTCAGGTTTTGATTTTTCACGGATAGTGATTGTGGGTTTTACTTTCGGTGTTTCGCGTTGCACTTTAGATGATGAGCATCCATAGAATAATGCCGAAGCAATAAAGATGAAATAAAAGAGCCGGTAAGATGATTTCATTATTTCTCTGACGTCATTATAGAAATTTCTACTTTAAACATAAAAAATTAAATGAATGTTAGCATGATATGGTGTAAAACTTTTTATTATAAACTTTTGTAATATAGTAATATTGTTTACTTCATTTCAATATTCATGCAAGCAGAGTTTAGTTATTTATTAATATCTTTTTCTCGGAAAGTTAGATGAGTAAAAATTCTATAAACCGTTTAGAAGAATCACTTCAAGACGAACCTCTAAAAAGAGATATAAAGGAACTTGGCGTAATTCTTGGAAAAATTTTAATCGAACAGGAAGATTACGTCATTTATGAAACAGTTGAGAAGCTTCGCGCTTTAACGAAAAAATTGCGTACCTCATATAGCAAGACAACAAGGGGAGAAATTGTCGATTTAATAAGTAGACTCGACTCAAGCAAAGCTTACAAAGTTGTTAGAGCATTTTCCATTTATTTTATTTTAGTAAACGCTGCCGATGAAGTGCATAGAATAAGAAGGCAGCGCTCAAATCTTTTGGAAGCGGTAATTAACGAAAACGGCTCAATTGCTGAGGCTTTTGAAGAGCTGAAAAAGGAAAAATATACTGAGAAGATGGTGGGGGAGATTCTAAATTCTATTGAAATTATCCCGGTTTTTACTGCTCATCCAACCGAAGCAACCAGACAAACAACACTAAGAAAAATACTGAAAATAAGTCAGCTGCTTCTTAAACGAGAGTTGATGATTTTGACTCTCGATGAGATAAACGAAATTAAACGGGAGTTGCAGACCGAGATAACGCTGTTGTGGCAATCGAATGAAATACGGTTTCATAAGGTCACGGTAAAAGATGAAATCCAGAGCGGCATGTTTTTCTTTAAGGAAGTTTTATATGATATAATCCCGGATTTTTATTTATCGATTAATTCAAAACTAAAAACAATCTTGAATTTTGATTTACGTTCGCCGTCACTGATAAAATTTGGATCTTGGATGGGAGGCGACAGAGACGGGCATCCTTTTATAACCGTAGATATAACTAAAGAAACTTTGTTAAATAACAAAAGACAAATTATTAATCTTTATCAAAATGACCTTGACTTGCTATATACTTCTTTAAGCTCATCCTTGAATATTTCCAAGGCAAGCAGATCGTTGGAACAATCGATCAATTCGGATAT
>JAJYOQ010000488.1 GCA_021796135.1 Bacteroidota bacterium | reverse complement strand
CTTTCTATATATTTTACCCCAGAATATTCGAACATTTCCAAAAGTATCAATCCATAAAATGTGAGAATACTGTTCGTCATTGCAATTTGCAAATAAGTCTTGTAAATCCTCAACAGTTGGGAGGTCATTTAGGTTCATTATTGACTCCTTATATTTTAAAATAGTCTTTTATATGGTTTTGAAAATCTTGAATATTCTGGGGTAAAATATATAGAAAGTATTTGTCACAATCTATAAATTATATAAAAAGAGAAGAGTTTATTTTAACACAATTATCAAGATGAATTTTTAAAATTCATCGAGCTTCACAAATAAACTAGGCGGATCGTGTTAAGTTCTTCTTCCAAAAACAATGGGATTAAAATTAGAAAACTTAATGAAGAAAAAAGGGCTGGTTTTAATTGATGACAAATTGAGTTTAAATACGACGCACCAAATTCTTAATTGCAGATTTATCTGATGATAATAATGGCACATATTGGGAAGCTGGTTATGCAGACTGTTTGAAGATGAAGAAGATAAAAGGGGAATTATGAGCCGGATTATTTTTTATTTTAGTATAGCAAAGAAAGGAGAGTTACATGAATAAAGCTGATTTCAGATGGAAACGGTTTTTAGGTGTATCAGCAGCAAAAGCACCTAAATCTAGGTAGATTTATAAAATTATATTATCAAGCTTACATATAATTTTAATTGGACTATGTTGAGGGCAAAAGAATGAATAATTTGAATTATTATCTTCAAAATAAGTCCAATAACCTTTATAGGTTTGATCCCATTGCATAAAAAATTCAACATTACCTAAATTACCTTTAATCCAATCTTCATTATCCCCGGTATTTAGAGGTTTACCATTTTGGCATTTTTTACATTTCTCGCTGAAATTACTTGGAGGCATAATTAATTTCATATTTAAATTCCTATTTGATATTAAAATTATTCATGATTGTCGTCGCCAAAATATTTAGTTCAAATCTGCCGATTTAAAAGTTACTAGCTCTTTTAGTTCTTGATTAAAATATTTAAATAACTCCATTTAGTTTGTCTGTTTTAATTGTAAAAATTAATTATTTGGTCATTGTTCATATCAAGATTGACAAGGAAGCTAAATTTTTACTGCTTATGAAGCCGCTGATTAACTGGTACAGCGGCGGAAACCTTAGCAAGTTCCTTACCAAATGGCAAATACCGAAACAAATTCACGGGAATTGAACTAAATTATCAATTAAATTAGTTAATAATATAGAATAATTCAATTTAATATGGTTTGGTAAGACAAAGGGAGTATTAAAAAAAGTCCCTACTCAGTCCCTACTTTAAAGCTGAAAATCAAATGGATTCCTTAACCCGTATAAAACAAAAAACCCTCAAAACAATTCATTTTGAAGGTTTTAGTGCACCCTGCGGGATTCGAACCCGCGACCTGCTGATTAAGAGTCAGATGCTCTACCAACTGAGCTAAGGGTGCGGGGCAAAATTAATCAATTTTGCTTCTCTATCAAAATTTATTGGGTGCGCTTTCGAAGATTATTGGGGCGAATTCCTCATCCGCCCCGAATTCTTTTGTGTGCCTATTGTGCGGGCTGATCAAATATCTTGTCGGCTGTCTCTTCGTTTGCCTTTATGCTGCTGTAGGTGATTCTCTGATTGTAATCATATCCGGTTTTTATTACCTCTGTGGGTAGCATTACTCCGTCTACTTCTTTGTAGTTCTTATAATCGGTCTGTTCCTGCAAACTCCCTAATGGCGTATTATCGTATTGTATCTTCCTGATTAATAACCCGCTGCTTACATCAAAGTATAACTTGTCGCTCAAATATTCCGATAACGATCCCTTTACTTCGTATGCTGTGTCTCCGTCTACCATTACTACGTCGCTTAATCTTAATTTGCTGTAATTTTTTTCTATGTCAATATTCTTGTAAAATTCCGCTTCGTCTTTTAATTGGGCTAGGTCGTCTCCTTCTACTTTGTCTTCACGCGGTCCGGATTTGTACCAGCCGGCTTCTCCGTTATATCCGATTGTGAATTCTCCCCAATGATTCTGCGATATCGTTAATATCTTGTTCGGGGCTTTCTGATATTCAGTTACTGGCGATGTCTTTCCGCTTTCATCTAGCATTGTACCTTCATACTTTAATGTGGTGATCTTCTTAAATGCTTCTTTCCCGCCTATGGCTTTTACATACTTCGCTATTATCTCTTCCGCTGTGTTTAATCTGTTTGCTACTTTTATGTCTTTTTGATCCTCTTCTTCTCTCTTTAAGGACAGGGTTAATAATGCGGGCACTTTTGCCGGATTGAAATGTCCGCCGTGGCATGTGTAGCATGTTACTTCCTGATGCCCCATGAAATGATGCTGGTTTATGTCGTCCATCATCTCTACCATCTTCCGCGCTTTCTTCTTTCCGGATTTTGCATCACTGTCAAATTCCCACCCTTTGACTTTGTCGTGTACGTGGCAGCTTCCGCAGTTCGCTCCCAGGGATGCTTCTATGAATTTCATGGTGGGTATTAACCTGGATGCGGGCATTCCTTTGAATACTTTTATGTTCTTATATACGTCTTCTGCACGCTTTTCCTGTCCCGATGCCTGATTCTCCTTTGCGGTGTCGCTCGGACTGTATGCCTTCTTTATCGCTTTGCTTGCGCTTTTGCTTCCGGCTGCTGTTCCGTATGATAATGAGATTATTAGTATTACTGTAAGTAAATAAATGAATTTAGTCAGTGCCTTTTTGTTGACCATGCGGTACCTCTTATTGAAAAAAAATGGATTTATTGGGTGTGAATATAATAATTTATGCGCCTTATTGTAGTGCCGATTTTTATTCTTAAGAATTAAGATCACATGAATATGATCAGCGGGATGTGTAGCGCTGCCCATATCCCGTATCGAATTATCGTCTCTTTCCTTATCTCTTTTGCCTGTACTGCAAAATATACTGCTTTGATTATCGTGTTGCTCATCATTGCCATTATTATTGCTGAGGTTATTATCGGCTCAAAGGGCTTTGCTCCTTGTATGATGGATAATATAAAGGGATCTATGTCTGTTACTCCTACTACTGCGGATAATGTCAATAACCCGCCGTTGCCGAAAAAGTTTTTTACTAGTACGGTTATTACGGATAGTACTACAAATAATACCGCAAATATTATCGCGGGCTTTAATTCAAATGGGTTCTGTAATGTCGATACGGATTGCTCTCCGCTCTTTGCTTCTTTCTGCTTTAATCCAAATGATAACGCGACTCCGATTATTGTCAAAATAACAAACTTCCACCAGATTGCCGGTATGCTTGCGGGATTTATTATTCCGATTATTATTAATATCCTTATGTACATTACACTGCTGGCTAAAAGCGATGCCTGTAATGCGTTTTTACTTTGCGATGGATTGTTCTTCGCTATCCTACCTACTGCCATGCTTACTGCTGTGCTGGATACTATGCCTCCGAGCAGTCCTGATAACCATAGCCCGACTTTGTCTCCTAACCTTTTCATTAAAAAGTATCCTACAAATCCGATTGAGGATACCATTATTACTATTTGCCAAATATTTTTTGGATTTAAATTGAATTGTGTAAAATTTTGATCGGGTAACGCGGGTAAAATTATTAGTG
>JAJYOQ010000487.1 GCA_021796135.1 Bacteroidota bacterium | reverse complement strand
TACAGTCAGCTTTAACTTTTCGGTTTCGCGTGTCGGCGGTAATGCACAAATAAAAGCTATGAAAAAAGTTGCCGGAACCTTGAAGCTTGACCTTGCACAATACCGCGAGCTTGAAGCCTTTGCAAAGTTCGGCTCTGATCTTGATAAATCAACTCAAAGAACACTTTCACGCGGCGTGAGATTAGTAGAACTTCTAAAACAAGGACAGTACGCTCCGATAACAATTGAACGCCAGGTAGTGGGTGTTTATTTGGGTACTAACGGATTTCTTGACGAAATTCCGGTTCATGAACTTGAAAGGTTTATAAAAGAAATTCTTGAGTATATCGAAGTTAATCATAACGATATTTTTAATATAATTAAAAAGGAAAAACAATTAAGCGACGAAACAAGTGAAAAGTTAAAGCTGACCGTAAAAGAATTTTCCGGTGTATTTAAGGTAAGCGTTTAGGACTTAAAAGAAAATTAATGGCAACATTACGCGACATAAAAGGAAGAATTAAAGGCGTTCAAAGTACGCAAAAAATTACCAAGGCAATGAAAATGGTTGCAGCGGCAAAACTGCGCCGTGCACAAGAAGCAATTGTAAACGCACGCCCATATGCCAGGCAAATATTCGAATTGCTTTCTCACTTAGCTACGGAAGACGATTTAGCTAACAATCCTTATCTTCAGAATAAAGAAGTTAAAAATATTGCGATAGTTGTCGTAACTGCCGACAGAGGGCTATGCGGAGCTTTCAACGCTAACATAATCAAAGAAGCAAATCGTTATATTAAAGAAGAACTTGGCGGAAATGTAAATGTTTCTATCTTTGGTGTAGGTAAAAAAGGATACGACTTTTTCAGTAAGAGAGATTTTAAGATTTCCGGTAAAAAAACGGGAATTTTTTCCTCACTCCGCTATGACTACTCTTTAGAAATTATCGACGAAATCATTAAGGGATACTTGAATGATTCGTTTCAGAAAGTAATTATCATCTATAACGAGTTCAAATCTATCATTCAACAGAAAATTGTTGTTGAACAATTTCTACCGATTCCTGTCAAGTTAATTGCAGAAAACATATCTTATCCTGTGGCGCTGCCTAATTACATATTTGAGCCTGACCAGAAATATATTTTTAATTATCTTTTGCCGAAACATTTGAAGGCTCAAATGTGGCGAATACTATTAGAGTCGAATGCCGCTGAGTTTGGTGCGCAGATGACCGCAATGGATAACGCTACGACAAATGCTAAAGAACTTATACGAACGCTGCAATTGAAATACAACAAAGAACGTCAAGCGGCAATTACAAAGGAAATTTTAGAAATTGTTTCCGGCGCTAATGCGTTAAAAAGTGCATGATAAGAGTTTAAGTTCAAGTTCAAGTTTAAGTTCAAGTTTAAGATCAAGAGTAAGAGTGGGAGAGTGAACAAGAAAAAGATGAAAGAAATTTTGTAGATTATGCTTGAAGATTTATCTCTTAAAATTGACACTGCTTTAAAGAAAGTCCGCGGGCAGGGCAGACTTACTGAAAAAAATATATCTGATACTTTAAGAGAAATCCGGCGTGTTCTTTTAGATGCGGATGTAAACTATAAAGTAGCTAAGGATTTTATTGAGAGTGTTTCCGCAAAGGCTTTAGGCAAGGAAGTAATTGCATCAATTACACCAGGGCAGTTGATTACTAAAATAATTTATGATGAATTAACCTTGCTTCTTGGCGGAAGCCATAATGAAATAAAGTTGAATGGCTCTGGTATTACCTCAATTTTGGTTGTAGGTTTACAAGGCTCCGGGAAAACAACTTTTAGCGCAAAGTTAGCTAAAAGACTTTTGGACAACGGCAGAAAAATTTTATTGGTAGCCGCAGACGTTTATAGACCCGCGGCAATCGAACAGTTGAAAATTTTGGGTGCTCAAATAAATGTTCCGGTTTTTTCTATCGAAGAAAAAAATGCACTAAAAGTTGTCTCAGAATCGCTTATATTTGCAAAAGAAAAAAATTTTGATACGGTAATAGTAGATACTGCCGGTCGTCTTCATGTTGATGAAGACATGATGACGGAAGTTTCCGACATCAAAAAAATAATTGACCCTACAGAATCTTTGTTCGTTGTAGATTCCATGACCGGGCAGGATGCAGTTAACTCTGCAAAAGCTTTTAATGAAAAAGTTAATTACGACGGAATAGTTCTTACTAAGTTGGATGGCGATTCAAGAGGTGGTGCAGCACTTTCAATTCGTGCTGTAGTGGGCAAGCCGATAAAGTTTATTAGCAACGGCGAGAAATTAAATGCCCTTGAAAGTTTTTTCCCGGATCGTCTTGCCTCAAGAATTTTGGGAAAAGGCGATATAATTTCGTTGGTAGAAAAGGCTCAAGAAAGCATCGGCGATAGAGAAGTTGAAGAACTTGAAGAAAAATTAAAGAAAAATAAATTTGATTTTGATGATTTTCTTAAGCAAATTAAACTCATAAAGAAAATGGGTTCTTTGTCATCGCTTCTAGGAATGATTCCAGGATTAGGAAATCAGTTAAAAAATGCTAAAATTGATGACAATGCTTTTATAAAAGTAGAAGCTATAATTAATTCGATGACGCGGCAGGAAAGAAAATCACCGAAAATCCTGAACGGAAATCGAAGAAAAAGAATTGCTAAGGGAAGCGGGACATCAATCCAGGATGTTAATCGTTTATTGAAGCAATTTGGCGAGATGCAAAAAATGATGAGCAAATTTTCCAAAAAAGGTTTTGGAGATTCATTAGCGAATTTTAAGTTTAATTGAAAAGTGAATAATATTTGGAGGTTCAAATAATTTGGCAGTTAAGTTAAGACTAAGAAGAATGGGTAAGAAGAAACAACCTATTTATAAAGTTGTTGCGGCTGACTCACGATCACCGAGAGATGGAAAGTTCTTAGAATCTATCGGTTTATATAATCCCATGACAAATCCATCTACTTTAGAAATAAAAGAAGATAGAGCTTTATATTGGTTAGGTGTTGGCGCACAGCCGACAGATACTGTAAAGAGTTTGTTGAGGCAAAAAGGGATAATTCTAAAGAGAGAATTATCGCGACGCGGTTTACCGGAAGAAAAGATGCAAGAAGAACTTGACAAATGGACAAAATTGCATGAGGCTAAAATTATTAGTGCTTCTTCAAAGAAGAAGGCTAAAAATGAAGTCGTTTCACAAGAAAAGGCCAGTGAAAAAGTTGAAGTAGTAGAAAATATTGAAAACGGTACAGCAGAAGTTAAGGGCGCTGCTTCTGAAGAAAATACTGCCGAAAAAGAGTAAACAATTTTACTCAAATTTTGAAGTATAACTGTACATTATTTCTAATAGCTCCCGTGCTGTAAATATAGGAGGCTTCTTCCCATGAAAGAATTCATTGAATATATCGCTAAGCACCTGGTGGATAATCCGGATGGTGTTGTAATCGATGAGAAAACCCCCGAAGACAACAAAGTTGTACTTTCGTTAAAAGTACAAGCCGATGACGTTGGAAAAGTTATCGGAAAGCAAGGAAAAACGGCTCAAGCAATGAGAACGCTTCTTACTGCCGTTGCCGCAAAAGAAGGCAAAAGAGCTATATTAGAAATTTTGGATTAGTTGTCCAATCCATTTTTTCAGTGAATGAATATTTTCTA
>JAJYOQ010000486.1 GCA_021796135.1 Bacteroidota bacterium | reverse complement strand
AAACCAAACATATCAACAATGGTCGGAAGTCTTTACCCTGAAGAAGAAATTCATAAAAGAGATTCCGCATTTACCATTTTTTATATGGGCATAAACTTAGGAGCATTTTTGGCCCCATTAATTTGCGGCGGACTCGGAGATACTGGTAATCCTGCTGACTTTAAATGGGGTTTCTTATCAGCAGGTATTGGAATGATACTCGGTTTAATAATCTTTTACTTCGGGAAAGATAAAAACCTTGTTACCCCGGATGGTAAACCCGTTGGAATGATACCTACCAAAAGGGATAAAAAAAGCGCTGACTATGTAAAGGACGAGCCTTTAACTAAAATTGAGAAACAAAGAATAGCTGTGATTTTCATACTATCCTTCTTTGTGATCTTTTTCTGGGCTGCTTACGAACAAGCAGGCGTTTCACTTACCTTCTTTGCTGAATCTCAGACCAACCGTGTTGTTGGCTGGCTTGGAAACTATGTAATCCCGGCAAGTTTTTTCCAATCAATAAATCCAATAATTATTTTTATTGCTGCACCTCTTTTTGCATTTATGTGGACAGGTCTAGGCAAAAGGAATATGGAACCTTCTTCCCCACTTAAAATGTCAATGGGATTAATGATTCTTGCACTTGGTTATGTAGTAATGGTAATAGGCGGAGGGATAGCTCAGCAAGGTGTTTTAGTGAGTCCCCTCTGGTTAACTGCAGCATACACACTTCACACTTTTGGTGAATTAAGTTTATCTCCAATAGGACTTTCAATGGTTACAAAACTGTCTCCGATCAGATTTTCATCTATGCTGATGGGAGTCTGGTTTCTGGCTAATGCAGCCGCAGATTGGCTAGCTGGACAATTGAGTACTCTTTATCCTATTAACCAAAATGGTACAACATCAATTCATTACCTCCTTGGTTATGCAGTGAAAGATCTGCCTTCCTTCTTTATGATTTTTGTTGTTATGGCAGCAGTAGCGTCAATTATTCTATTTGTACTTTATAAGATATTGCTAAAGATGATGCACGGAGTTGCATAATAATCTTTTATAATCTCCCCACTATGGCTTTTATTAAGTATGGTGGGGATTTTTATTTCAACTATGTTTGTTATTAAATGTTCAGAAATTATTTCATATTAAACCGCTTTGTTCTTGAAGCTAATGCTTCGCTTAAAGGATACCGGATTATCTCCGCATTTACTCAAGAAAAAGAGAAACTTCTATTTGAGTTATCAAATGGTATCCAAAGTAAATTTATCGAAATCTCAACCTCTTCTCATTTTGAATTTATTACCTTGCGGGATAATTATTCGAGAGCTAAAAGAAACACTATCGATTTCTTCTCAAACTATATTCCTGCAAAAATTGTTTCATTTGAAATCTCCGTTTCGGATAGAATAATAAAGATTCATCTTGAAGATTCTTCGATTTACTTTTTTATTAGAGGAAAATATTCAAATGTAATTATTATAGATAAGTTCAACCAGACTGAATTCTTTAAAAAACAAACAGATTTATTTACAACTGAAATAGTAAAGGAAATTAGTAATACAAATTTTATTCCGCATAGAAACATACCAGAGCTTAACTTTGAATATCAGAATGATTATTTCATTGAAGTAAAGAATCAATTTCCATTCCTGGGTAAGGAAATAATTAACGAAGCAAAGAAGCGTGCAAGTTTAGTCAAAGGATCAACAGCTTCCATTATTTTAGAAAAAGTTATTGAAGAAGCTTTCGAGAATAAATTAGTAGTTTGCTTTAATGATAGCAATAACCGTACTTATATCCCTTCCGGTAATGCAGAATTAACCATTGATTCATTCAGCAATGATTTCACACTACGTAAAGAATTTGATTCTGTTGTAACTGCACTTAATTATTTTCTTCAATTCAAATTTAGCCGCGATGATTACCGTGAAATTCAAAAAATTATTTCTAAATATTTATCCAAAGAATTTGAAAAAACTACCGAAAGATTGAATAATGCCCAATCAATTTTAACCTCGGAATCGAAAGAAGAGGAATACAACAGGATAGGTAATCTATTGCTGATAAATATTTCCGGAATGAAAAAGGGTATGGAGTTAATTGAACTTGAGGATGTCTATAAAAACAATCTATTGCTTAAGATAAAATTAACAAAAACTCTTTCACCTAAACAAAATGTCGACTACTATTTCGAGAAAGCTAAAAGCGAAAGAATTAAATTTGAACTTGCAAAAGAAAATATTAAATTTTTCAACGCAAACTTTGATAAACTGAAAATTATTGAGGAACGATTTAATAAGTCAAAAACTATAGATGAACTGAATATGCTTATGAAAGAATTAAAATTATCCGGGAAGGAATCGAGCGATGATCATGATGATATTAGAAATAAATTTAAGCACTTTCTAATTGAAGGCAAATATAATGTTTTCGTCGGGAAAGACAGCGCCAGCAACGACCTGTTAACCGTAAAATTTGCAAAACAAAATGATTATTGGTTCCATGCAAGAAGCGTTTCTGGATCGCATGTGGTATTAAGAGTTCAGAGTTCAAAAGAAGGAATGCCTAAAAGTATTTTGAAAAAGGCTGCTTCCTTAGCAGCATTTTACAGTAAATCAAAAACCTCCGGTACAGCGCCTGTATCTTATACATTAAAAAAATATGTAATTAAGAAAAAGGGAATGGAACCAGGAAAGGTAGCCTTGCTTAAGGAGGAAGTTTTACTTGTCAAACCTGAAATTCCTTCAGGCTGTGAGCTTTTAACTAACGAATAATCATATAATAGATTTTAGAATCGCTACAAAAGCATTTTTGCCCGTTTCAATTACGGAATCATCCGGAAGAAATCTTGGATTGTGAAGCCCAAACTTCTCCCCGTTCGATGTCCCCAGCCAAAACATAAATGACGGATACTGATGCGAAATATAACCGAAATCCTCTCCAGTCATTTTATATCCGCAATCAATAAAATTAAATTCTTTTGAAAGTTTGGGGGTAAGCTGATCGTATAGTTCTTCATTGACGATGACTTCAGGATAGCTTGCACCCTTTTCAGCATGGTATTTTACTCCCGTTATCTTTTGAATTCCTTCAAGTATATTTATAAGACTTTCATAGAATTTTTGAGCCCCCTCATTTGACAAACCACGAATTGTGCCCTCAAGTTTTGCGTGCCCGGGAATAATATTTCTAATTTCGCCGGCTTCAATTCTCCCAGCACCAAAAACAAAGGGCTCGGAAATATTCCTTGGGATTTTGTCTACAGAATCAAGAAATAATCTTAAAGCATTAAAAGCATTCTTCCCTTCCTGAGGGAAGGCAACATGCGAACTTACACCTTGAAAACTTATATTTACTTCAAGAGAAGATGCAAACAACACCCCTTTCGTGCTTGCAATTGTACCTTGAGAATATTCATCCGTTACATGCAAAGCAAAGGCCTTAGTCACTGTAAATTGGTTGAATACACCTGTCTTAAAAAACTCCATTGCTCCCCCGCCGCTTTCTTCAGCAGGCTGGAAAAGAAAAAGGATATTTTCTTTAATTTTATTTTCTAAAACATAAATCAAAAAACTGTAAAGAATTGAAGTGTGAACGTCATGTCCGCAGGCGTGCATAAAATTATTCTTAGAACAAAATCCCAAGGAATATTTCC
>JAJYOQ010000485.1 GCA_021796135.1 Bacteroidota bacterium | reverse complement strand
TGGGGAAAAGATAATAGAGAAGATTAACCCGCCAATAAAACTTAAAGAGGTGTCGGCGAGATTCAGAGAGGAATTTACCCGATTGTATGGCGATTTAACTCAAAAGGAATTCGCCAACAACAAAAAGTATATGAATTGTTCGGAAGCAAGTTTAACCCCCCACTGGCATGGGAGATCGTTATTCGGCGGGGATATGATAGCTAAATTATTTGACTTGCAGTTTGACGTGAGCTGGATTATATTCGGCAAAGCCATACCAATTAATTATAGGGAAGCGCCTATTAACGTGAACCCTAAGAAGATTTATAACATAGATAAATCTAATAAATCAATTCACGATCTATCACAAATTGCCGGGGCGGACGCTACGCAACTTGCTGGGAAAATTTCTGATGCCCAAATTTCAGAAGGTCTATCTGGAGATCATGTTCTTCGGCTTAATGAACAGTTGTCTAAGAGTTATCAATCTCACATCGATAAGTTAAGCGCAGATGTTGAAGCGTGGCGACAACTGTATTTTGAGGAAAGGGAAAAGAATAAAGAGTTAAGCGAAGAACTATTGAAACAGAAAAAGAATAAACGGGGATAATCAGAATTTAAGGTAATATATTCTGGTTTAAGGGGTAAGGTATAACTAAAAGTGACTTCGCATGAAAGATAATGAATGGTATGAATTAGTCGGCAAGCATATTAAGGAAATTGTTAAGACAAAGTTCCCTACTCAAAAGGAAGCGGCTAAACTTCTGGATATTTCTGAAGCAATGATTTCAAGAATAATCACCGGAGATCGGAAACCTAACCGCGTAACGTTGCTGAAGTTATTTAAGCTGGGTTTAGACAAAAAGCATTTAGAGCTTTACGATTCACTGGACGGATTTAAACCGGAAGAATTAAGCAAGCAAGAACTAATAGACTTAATGCGGGAAAGACGCATCTTCGCCAAACAACAAGAGGTAATGATAGATCAACTTATCACGCGCTGGGAATATAGTTTTAATAGAATAGAAGAACTTAGACGGGAAGTATTATCTCTCACCAAGAAACTTCACGATAAAGAATTAGAATCGTCAAGATTTGTCAATTCAAAAGAATAGTCAATTCGGTAAGAATCTCTGTATTTCATTATAATTAATGATGTTAAAATTGTCTTTTTATATCATAACATCATCATAATATACATTATGCGTGAAAAGTGTCTTGATGTGATTAATTATATGCTAAAGTTAACTTATTTATTTATATAGAATTGACACGTTTATTTTCTGTAAATCATATTTCCTTATTGGCAATTATTTGTAAAGATTTTATTAAGCGCCGAGTGCATCATTACTGACTCCTTAGATGTTGTATGTTCGAGTTAAACTGTTCGTCTGTCTACCGAACAAGTCTCGCAGATCGTACCACTCTCGCAATGGTGTGCATCTATCCCCGTCTTTTTAACAACAACATCCTATCCTTTGGCTTCCTAACGCTTTGACTTTTACGAAGAACATTCTGTTATTTTCTCCGTTTACAAGGTTTTAATTTGTAAAGGGACGAATGCAAAACTCCGCTCGTAAACCGATTTTCAAGGAGATCGGTTAAACTCTTTTTGTTTCTAATCGTCTCTACGGGTTTATGAACAATCTCGTACCCGAAGATCGTTGCTCCGCAAAGGACTCGGCACAATTAAAAGAACAAGACAAGAACGCTCTCTAACCGATACTAATCGCACTTCAAAAAGAGAGATCATAGTTTTGATGAGGTTTTCTATGCTTCCTCTGGTTTATTTATGTTCTTGTCGTTTAATGAACAATATTCATAAATCGGGGTTAATTTCTCTTTCTATCCTTAGTCTTTCTTTGTCGTACTTGTTCCCGACAAAAGAAAAATATTCCATTACTTGCCAAAGTAGTTTTTCGTGTGAATCTAATTCGTCTTTGGCATCTTCAATTACGCATTCAAAATTGTCGTTCCCCTTAAGTACATAACCATTAGTTTTGCGTTCTATTTTTAAATACCAAATCATTTGGAACCTCATCTAACGTGATACATAAATTTCTGCATCTGGATTTTCTTTACATGCTTCTAAATATTTTTCTACAAAGGGAACGAAAAACACATACATGCCCCAGCCGTTCGGTGAATTATATTTCTTGTATTTTTTGGGTTTAGATTTTAATTCCGCTAATCCTTCGGTTAGTGGTTTGATAAGTTGTTCAGCGGTTTTAATTTTAATCTCGTCCGGCTTCCAAAGATATTCATAAAGCGAATATTTCCCACACTTCACCCTGCTCGCCATCTTACCCAGATTATGTGTAATATTAGCCCAATATACTTCTGTTTCTCT
Organism: Bacteroidota bacterium; assembly: GCA_021796135.1. The sequence continues at coordinate 1,310 of JAJYOQ010000485.1, read as the reverse complement.
TATTGCATTTAAATGAATATCTAAACTCATTTTATTGCCTCCGTCCGCGCACAACTGCATAACATAATTCGTGCGGATGCCTTAGTGTTTACGAACATTTGTAAAAATCTTCCAATCTTTTTTGCTAAGAAATTGTTTTGTTAAATACTCTGCCAAATATGCAATCGGCTCATCATTATTGGCTTTAAGCGGATGGTCAATAGTTTCAAATAAACCAATTAATGTGTGTATCAACTCATGCACAAATTCTGCAATTGAAGTTTTATTTTTTACCCAAATGCATAATATTACTTTGCCGTTTGAAGTTATTGCAATTGATTTTCCGTAACCTCCATCAACAAAAGGTATATCTGTAATTCCGTAATGTTTGCCAACTATATCAAGAAAATCATTTTGATTTGGGCAAACCACAAAGTAATAATTCATTTTGTAAATTGGTTCGTAAAGCCACTTATAAGAAATCATATTTTATTCTCCATGTTATTCAAATCCGTTACGCCATCAACTAACCTCCGTAGTTCTTCGAGGGCTTTTATCGCTTCATTTCTTTTTGTGGCGATATAACCAATTAGACCAACACCATTCTCTCTTATTTTTCTGGAGAGTCCAAATCTATCTCCGGTTAATTCTGGTGCGTAAATTGTTGTCATATCATTAAACGCTTCTTCTATCTTTTCTTTTAGTTCCGCAATTTTAAGCGCAACACGGTTTTCAGCGCGATTTACCTTCAATTCTTGTTCTGTTATTTCTGCAATGTCTTCAATTAACGCTTGCTCTCTTGCATCAAATTTCATATTCCAACCGTTTTCTTCTAATCTCTTAAGTAATGTTTTATGTTTCATTGTTATCCTTATTAACTATTTCCGTATTATTATCTTTCCAAATTAACGCCAACATCTCCAAGTATCACCACTTTAAAATCTGTATTCCATTGCTTAGTCAACATTGGTTTTAGTTTCTTTGATAAATATTTTAGGTCAACATCACTATCCCAATATTTGCCTACATGTATCCCGCCAAATTCGCACCCATGTTGACACGGCGCTTTGTGGCAGTGTGTTTCAACCATTACGTCTTTAACGTAAATTTTCCCACAAGCACACCCCCCGTAGCTTATTAAGTCGTAGAAATTGTTGATGATAAAATTTTCAATGTCGTGTGTCGTCTTTTTCATGTAGTTTCTATAATTAATTAAAAATCTCACAAATCAATTTTAGCATTTAGTCGTTTGTCTATTTCTTCTAATGTTATTTTCTTCCACTTACTTTCTTTGGAAACAATTTCTATCTTCATCTTATCGTTGGCGAGGC
>JAJYOQ010000484.1 GCA_021796135.1 Bacteroidota bacterium | reverse complement strand
GAGATTGAATTATTGTTGATACCTCCTCATAATATATTTTATCTTTAGTTTCAGTAATTACCACTATTTCACGTTGGCTAGTATTATTTTTTATTGCGGGTTTAATAATATTATCGCGAATATCGGCATCATAATCTGGGAAGCTGTATCCAATTAGGATTATTTTGCTGGAATAACTAATAACTTCTTTCATTTTTTTACTGATTTTATCAAATGGATATGGATAATTAGAAATATTTTTTCCTTTTAGCGGAGGTATCAACAATAATTCAATCTCATTGCCACAACTACATCTTCTTTTTGCATCTTCTTTTTCAATTTTTGAATTCTCTTTCATTCTTTTAAAACTGTCTTCTAAGTAGTATATTTTATTGCAGTTCTTACAAGTGGACAAATTGAGTGAACCATGTGGCTTCAATAATAAAAGACCCGATGTCCGACACAGGACAGTTTGATTATAGAAATCATAGGTATCTATGCCGTAGGTAAAATCTTTACCTAATTTCTCCAATCTATCCATAAGAACATAATCTAGCAAGAGGTCATAATTTAACGAAATAAATGCTATACTTTCAGTCTTTAAAATTAACCGCTTTATATATTTTTGATATAATTTATAATTATTGTATGCTAAGGTCTCTGGACAATCGTCATTCTGAGGGACAAATGGATATATACACCAATGACATCGCTCGTGGATAATTTCGTAATACAGGCTCTCAAGATCTTCTTGAATCTGTCTTAACTGGGCTTCTTCATAATCACCCATACTACCTTTTTCTTTCATGCTATTAACTACGGCTGATAATACCTCTTCAAATGTAGGTTGTTTCGAAACTCCGATGGTAAATCCTGGATAAATATCATTCATAAAATTCCTAACTCTATAATACGATTGCTCTAAAACTTTGGTATTACGAACATTATACTGGTTTAGATAATCCCAGACCTCGGATCCCAGCGGGAAACCAAAATCATTAGATGAGCCAGCTCCCAGTATTACAACCGTACTTTTTTGCATCGTCGTATCACTCATTCTTACTAATAATGTATATATCGTATTTTTGAGCAGCAGCACTGAGGAACAATATACGCTTTGATTCCAATCCCTTCTTTAAGGGTAAGCTTACATTTCATTTTTAAATACCCGGATTACCAAATCTTGCTCAAATACGGCACGATAGTCGTATAATACTGCTCCCCCGAACATCTCTCGGGGCTTTTATCTATCTGTGGCCATGACCTCCGCCCATATGCCCCATACCATGCCCTTCGGATGGTAAACTACGTTGTTCAGAGCTTCCTTCCGTCTTTTCTGAGACATTCCCTGCTTCCGTTTGCTTAAGTTTAGATTCTATTGATTCTCTTTTTTGAGTCTGCATTTCTTTAATCGCCTGATGCACTCTATCTGCTAAAGCAGTTCCTCTTAAGCCTTCAGCCTGGGCCTGGTGAACTGCTTGTGAAACGATGTTGCCTGCCTCCTTGGGTGATTTACCGCTTTTTACCAGGGCATTCATGGAATCAACTGATTTCTTAAAATCTTCTCCTTTTACGCCGTTAGCCGATAAATCTGACAAAGGTTTTTCTATTTCAGCCTTGCTTGCGCCTTTTTCCAGCATCTCTGCTACTGAGCTATTGACACTGTCAATGTCCTTAGTAGCTATGCCTTTATTGTGCAGCTCGGTTTTAATCTCGTTAAAAGTTTTATCCCTGTCAGCTGCTGCATAGAGCAAGTTCAAGCTTGAGAAACTGGCAAAACTTAATAGTATTCCCACGATTAAGTATTTCTTCATCCGACCCTCCTCTCTTTTTTTCAGTTAATTTATAAATTTTCCCTCCTCGGTAATTAACTGCTTAAAACGTCACAATTTTATCGCTCTCTTTGATGATTTCGTACATATCCTTCATCGTGTTAATCGGGCACATTTCCGTGCCTTCCTGATTACGGAATTTGATGCAGGTTCCGCAAGCCAAGATCTTACCGCCTGCCTGTAAAAATTTCTCTGCCTGTTCAATCGTGTTAAATTTTTCGTTGCTGATATTTTGGTATTCGACGCCTTTCCCCGTCAGGAAAACTTTAACAGAATCTTTTTGTCCAATGCAGAAATTTGCATAACGTAATGCGTTCCAGCACGTCTCGGCGTCATTACTTGAAATAATAATTCCTATCTTCATTTGTTATTCTCCTTTTTAAGTATAATGCCATAATGGTATGGTTTCAAACCATACATGACAGCATTACTAAACCCAACACCCTCAGCCCACTGAATGCACTGTTGCGGTTTTGGACGGATATCCATCGATGGACCGCGAGGCGTCTTAGGATCGTAGTTCCAATGGATAACACCTAGCTTGCCGCCTGTCTTTAGTATCCGCCATGCCTCGCGAAGTAAAATTGTCGGATTCTCAAGATGAAGGATATTAAAAAGCATGACATAATCTATGCTTCTGTCTGGAAGGCCGGAACCTTCTTCCATGAAATCTCGCTGTATGGTTTTGATGTTAGTTAAGCCGTGCTTTTTAGTTTCCTCATCTGTTAGACGAATCATCTCCGGGTCTATATCCAATGCGTAAACTATACCTTTGATAATTTTAGCAGTCGGAATTGTAAAGGTTCCGTAACCGCAACCGAATTCAGCAACATTTCGGACGTTATTATTTAAACCTAGTGTTGCAAGGATCTTTTCCGGCGAAAAGAATCCCTCCCACATATTTTTATCCGGCATTCCACTATCGCGAATTTTCATATTAATCCATCTGCACTAACGCCTGCACTATCTTTTCCATAGTCCCCCTATAACGCGGCCATCGGCCAACCAAAACTTTTTATGAAAACTTTTTTTGTATCCTTATTCATATCAATCAATTATGACTTTACGTCCAACTGTCTAAAAGTGTCTAGCCGATGAATGAAGGTGGATCTTAAGTGGCTTTTAATCATAATTTTATCGTATTTTTCCATTTTATAAGGTTCTCAATGTCTAAAACTGTAAAAACTGGATAATTCCTAAAGTCTCGTTTTGGCTTAAACCAACCTTTCTTAATCCAATAATATATAGTCTGTCGGTGGACTTTTAATAAGTATGCCGTTTGAGTTAGGTTATATTTTTTATCTGATCGTTTGCTACATTTACGAAATATCTTTTTATCGTTTTCATCTATATGATTTTCTAATTTCTTTTCCTGCTCTATCTTCTCCTCAAGCTGCCTCTGTTGATCCATATGGTACAGTTTAGCTAGTAAATTGATACCTTCTTCCCATCTCTGCTGCTCTTCACTACCGTAAGGAAAAACCTTGATGATATTACCTTCTCTATCACGAAAAACTAAATCTTTTTTTTAAATTATCCATAAGCGCCTCCTTTTATTTGGTCAAGTCTTATTTCTCCTGTAAAATCTACTAGCATGTCGCCCTTATTTTCATAGCGTTAAGTATTTACTTTCGATTATTTTTTAGTTTAACCTAATTTTTATTTGAAAAGCTACGGTACTTGTTCCATTTTGTGCTGTCTAACGAAAGTTTTGAAGAACTCAATAGTAGAAATTGTCGAAGCTGGAGCATATTGTGAGGTCAAGACGGTATCTGAACTTTTGTAATAATTTACTCCGATTAAGCCCTGATACGTCCATGGGAAATAG
>JAJYOQ010000483.1 GCA_021796135.1 Bacteroidota bacterium | reverse complement strand
GACTACGAAGGAGCTATTCAAGATTATGACAAAGCAATAGAGATTAACCCTAATTATGCAACAGCATATACTAATCGTGGTACTATTAAATATGGACTTTCAGACGACAGAGGAGCAATACAAGATTATACCAAAGCAATAGAGATTAACCCTAATTATGCTGATGCATATCTTGAGCGTGGTTTTGCTAAAGATGACTTAGGAGATTACCGGGGAGCAATACAAGATTTTACTAAAACAATAGAAATTAACCCTAATTATGCTGATGCATATCTTAAGCGTGGTATTGTAAAAGCTTTACTTGGTGATAAAAATGGAGCTTGTTTGGATTGGAGTAAAGCAGGTGAACTTGGTGATAGTGCAGCCTATGATTTGATTAAAGAACATTGTAATGAGTAATTGAACGAGAGCCCTCTTAAAAATACCTTAGAATTTCTTTTATCTTGCGTTTAAGAGGCAAAGAAAATCTAAAAAGTAAATGGACCCTCTAATTATGATACATTTAATAAGTTAATTTTGGTAATTATAAAATTGTGGACTCAGCACGGACCACTTTTTTCAGTGTTGGTTTTACAAAATTAAGTTTCTGTTATGAGTAACCCTTTATGTGCCACAGTGTTATATTTCACATAAAATTATGATCAAAATACCATTCGTATATCACATAATAATAGTAGTAATTTTTATTGTATTATTGTTTATAAACATTTCCAAATACAGACAGCGATTTAATATAAATAATTTAATTGACTTTATTAATAATACGTTTTCAGTGATCTTAGGTTTCTATCTATCAGCGTTTCTTGCTTTAAATATTTATAATAACCAGTTAGAACAAAAATATAATGATGATAAAAATAATGTTCTTAATTATTTAACCTATTTAGATGATAATTTAAAGAAAGTAAGCCCTGATAAGCTAGGGGAAAGTATTACTGTGGGATATCTTAATTACGATTACTTTGATAATATTCATAATATTGGGAATAATAAATTAAATGCTAAATATTTTAAGCTAATTGGTTATTTAAAATATTTAAAAAATACATTTTATGCAGTTCACAACGCGACTTTAATTAATCCAAAAGAAAATCCTATTAGACCCGATGAAGCAAAGTTTATTAATAATACAATTAACTATATAAAAATAGAAATAAAGGAATTGAAAAAGGATTTATTGCAAAATAATAATGGATGAAATGTCAAGCGGTCTACTTGACCGCTCTTTTCAATGCGGCAAACTTATAATTTCCGGGTTGGTTGAAAAAGTTAGGCATTGTAGTGTCGGCGACCAGATTATTCCCCAGATAAAAGGTAAAAAAGTTCAAAATGATTCCCCAGGTTTAGGGTCATCTTATTCCCCAGTTACGGGTTCACATTATTCCCCACCTTGTAAGTAATAAACCAATAAACATATTTTATTTATTAGGCGGAAAGCGAGAGCTATCCGCCTTTTAATTATTTACAGTATTGACTTTTAAATCTTTGTTTTTTATGTCAAGATATTTTTATGATAAATTTCATTGCGTTTCATTCAAAATTCAACATTCATAATTCAAAATTGCGGCTTGCCGCGCTATGTTTTTAATAGTATTTTATTTAAAGTTTAATTAGATTAATAAACACACAATTAAATTTGTATTAACAAATAAGGCGTTACATTGTTCGAGAAATTAAAAGAAAATAAATACTTTAAATACGTATATTCTTTCGGATTTGGAATTTATATTATAACAGTTAATGTATTACTTATAGTTATTCTAACCGTAATTATTTATTTCATAATTGGCAAAAATATTAATGAAATATATAAAATAGCTCTTCTAGAGGTTAAATTTGTTGGAGGGTATCAGTTAGCACTATTTGTTTTAGGATTACCATTTATTTTAATACATCTTTCAGTAGAATATGGGTTTAAAAATAAAAACAGAAATGTTTTTAAAATATGGGAATTTATATTTGGCACTTGTATTATTTCTATTATTTTAATAGGCCTATACATTATAGGGGAAGGTTTATCTTTTTTATATAAAGAGAGTATTACTTTTTCCCTTATATTTTTAGGAGCTGTCACATTCTCAATTTACTATTGGTATAAAAAGAAACATTCACAATAAACAGGAAAATTATAAATGAATTTTTTACCAAGTTTCTATAAACGTCGTCTCTTAAAAAGATATGAACAAACCGATAATGTTGCTAAAATAATTATGCTATCCACGGCTAATCGTTTATTAGAGAAATATAAAAATAATTATGATGAAGATTTTGTCCCTCTTTTAGTAGCGGCCATAGTAAACCGTTTATTTTACAAAGAACCATCCGAAGATTTTTCTAGAAAATTTAGTAACGAAAATAAAGAATTAATTTATAGTGAATTATCAAAAATTAAAGATGAGCCAGATATTTGTTATATGGTTAGTATGGTAGCCCATTTAAAATCGATTATTGCCGGAAATTCTTTAGATTTTAAAGAAGTTGTACATAGATGGATTTCAGAATTAAAAGGACTTAATATCTTTATGCCAATTGAAAAAATAAAGATGCCTAATTCTATTGATGAATTTATTGAAATAGCCCGCTCTTTTCAGTGATTTATGAATAGTGGTCAATTATGTATCCGAGGGGTTATTTTTTCAAGGCGGGGCATTCCCATTTTATAGACCCCGTTTTTATTGGTCAAAAATCACCGTTGACCCCTGTTTTTCATCAAGGGTGAGCTGACAGAGGAATTTTAAGATGCTTTCTTTGTCGCTTTTAGAGTAGTCATCTTTTTCTACCAATTTTTTAAAATCTTTGCCAGTCTCCATTTTGTCAAATTTTCTTCCCATTACCACATTAGCGAAACAGATGATAGAACTCCAGTAGGGGTTCTTTTCTTGTAATGATCTAAATGCGTTTTCTAGCTTTGTCATATTATTTATTATTATTTTAATCTAATCTCCATAAATAAACCTTTTAACTCCCTGATACTTTAGGGATTTAATTAATAACTTTATGTAGAAACCTTTAACCGACTAATAACTTCCCACCCTTAGATGTTCGGGTCTCCCTATCAGAATCAATTGATGCAATACTCAATGATTTTTTTCACTCTTAAAAGCGTCTGTTTATTCGGGATTTATTTTGTCGGTTGCGTGATGTACAAATCAGGTTGCCGGTTGTTAAGGTTAAAACATTGCCGGCACTTTTTTCATCTATACACCACACAGGATTTAAAGGAATAGTTTTTTAGACTGCCTATTTATCCGATTCCTAAACGCAGTCAGGTTTCATTGTAAATAAAAAAGCAATGTTCTGAATTAATCTATCCCATTGCCGACGGGACTAGCGCCAAACAACGGGATATGAGCGATTAACTCATAACACTGCCCTCTGCTAGTCCCGTCTTATTTGAAAATTACACTTTCACTTTAGCACACCAGATTATTTTGTCAAGTAGCCCAGAGCCAGAGATATGGACATGTCCGATAACCGAGCGAGTGGACTATTGATTTTATTTTAGCAGATTAGGAAAAAGTGTCAAGAAAGGGTTTATATAAGTTTATTTTTTAATATTTTAGAGTATTATTTATGGACTTTTATAAATGACAAACATATTTCAAAAAATCGTTACCGAAATTAGTGGATTAAATTTCGG
>JAJYOQ010000482.1 GCA_021796135.1 Bacteroidota bacterium | reverse complement strand
AATGTTACAAAAAATTATTGATGAGGGACTTGGGAAGAATTTAAGACAAATAGAATCAGATTTAGGTAGAATCGAATTTCCTCACTGGATTAGAAAAGTTTTAACAGAAAAAAGGATACTAGAGGTATCAAATTCTGATGCATCAAAAATCGGAATCTCTTTTATCAATTCTTCAGAAAAGTTATTAAGTATAAGAATTGATGCAAGAAATAAAATCTATGGCTTGTTGAATCTATTAATGAAAGACAGGGATTTAGCTAGCGAAGAATTATCACTTTTAGATAGCATTTCTTCTGATATTGCTTTCGCTCTTAGCACAATTGAAATGCGGCAAAATGCGAAGATAACAGAAGATGCCTTAGTAGAATCTGAAAAGCGATATATTCAATTCATTAAAACAACACAAAATGCAATAATTATACATCGATCAGGTAGGATTATATTTGCAAATGATGCCTGTATTCAGCTTTTTAAAGCTTCTAATGAAAATGACCTATTAAATAAAAATATCGCCGACTTTCTATTATTCCTAGAAAAACCAGATGCAACTCAACAGAACGATGAAATGGAGCTGAAGAACTTTCTTCAGGAGCAGAAACTAATTCAATTGGACGGTTCAATTATTGATATCTCAATAAGTTCAAGCCCAATAGTTTTCCAGAACTTAAATTCAGACCAACTAGTAATAAAAGACATTTCCGATAGGATAAAATCGGAAGAAGAAATTAAACGTTACTCCAGAGAATTGGAAGAATCAAATGCAAGTAAAGATAAATTTTTTTCAATTATTTCCCATGATTTACGAAGTCCATTTCAAGGTTTATTGGGATTAGCTAATATAGTTACTGAAGAATTTGATGATTTATCAAAGGAAGAATTAAAGGAATTTCTTGCCAATATAAACAGATCTTCAAAAAACCTTTTTAATTTAATTGAGAATCTGCTTCAATGGTCAAGGCTGCAAAGAAAAAAAATTGAAATCGAACTTACAACGAATAATTTATATTCAGACATTTATTATAATGTAAACCTTTTGAAACCGAATGCGGATGCAAAAAACATAAGTATTAATGTGAATGTCGATAAAGAAATTGACATTTATTCTGATTCAAATGCTTTTAATTCTATTGTTCAGAACCTTATTTCAAATGCAATAAAGTATACAAAACGAGGGGGAAAAATCGATATTACAGCACAAGAGAATGATAATTTTATTGAGATAATTATTTCCGATACAGGTATAGGAATTCCGGAAGAAGCAATTCCCATTCTTTTCAGAATTGATAATCAGCATTCAACACAAGGGACAGAAAAAGAGACAGGTACTGGGCTTGGATTGGTAATATGTAAAGAATTAATTGAAATGCAAGGCGGGAAAATATCAGTGAAAAGTAAAAAGGAAATCGGAAGTTCCTTTATTTTTACATTGAAGAAGGCAAGATCTACTTGATATTTTTAGTTACTTCAATTCCCAGCTGTTCCATTCGGTAGCGAAGTTTTGATCTTGAAAGTCCTAGAATTTTTGCAGCTTTGACTTGATTGCCATTAGAGATTTTTAATGTTTTTTGAATTAAAGTTTTAAGTACAACATCGATGGCAATACCTTTTGGGGGGATTTGAAGAATAAACTTATTTTCATCTTCTTTTTGAGCATCTGTATTTTTAATCAGAAAATTTAGATGAAAATCTTTAAGTTCGTCATCTTCAATAAGGAGTACTGCGCGTTCAATCACGTTCCTTAATTCCCGCACATTTCCCTTCCAATAATATGAAGTCAATAAATCCATTGCTGAAGAATCAACTCCGCGAATTTTTTTATTAAATTTCGATGCAAATTCAGTAAGGAAAGAAAGAACAAGAAGCGGAATGTCTTCTTTTCTATCTCTTAACGGAGGGATTAAAACTCGGGCAACATTTAATCTATAGAATAAGTCAGCCCTAAAATTACCTTTTTCAACTTCTTCTTCAAGGTTACGGTTTGTAGCAGCAATAATTCTAACATTAATAGCAATTTCTTTTTCGCCGCCAACGCGATAGAATTTCCTTTCTTGAAGAACTCGCAATAATTTAACCTGAAGATCAAGAGAAAGCTCACCGATTTCATCGAGCAAAATTGTTCCGCCATTAGCAAGTTCAAATTTTCCCAGCTTTGTTTTTTGTGCAGCTCCGGTAAAAGCTCCTTTTTCATGTCCGAATAATTCACTTTCGGCTAATTCTTTTGGTATAGCCGAGCAATTAATTTGAATAAAAGGTCCATCTTTTCTGGGACTTCTTTGATGAATAAATTTTGCGTAGACTTCTTTCCCTGTACCGCTTTCCCCTTCCAAAAGGATAGTAGTATCGGGGCTCACCGAAAGCTTTTCGACAGAATTTATTAGTCTTAGAATCTTAGTACTTTTTCCAAAAAAATCTTTTGTAAGTTCGTCACTTTTTATGATTTGATGTAGTTTTTCCACTTCTGCTTTAAGCTGCAAACCCTCCAAAGCTTTTTTAATAACTAATTGTAGTTGATCGATATCAATCGGTTTTAATAAAAAATCAAAAGCACCCGACTTAATTGCAGTAACTGCAATTTTTACATCTGAATAACCCGTAATCATAATAACGGGTATATGATAAAATTTTTGTTGGAATTGCTTAAGTAAGTTCAGCCCATTATGAGTAGTTAAATATATATCAAGCAAAACAATATCAGGTTGGAATTCTTCTGTCTTAGAGAGGGCTTCTCCGCCATCTTCACAGGTATCAACATCATATCCCAGTTTTACGAGTAACTTTTTAAGAGAGAGGCATACTAAATTATCATCATCTACTATAAGAATTCTAAAGTTCATTGTTTTTTTGCATAAGATTAGGATTAAATTTGATAAAAAACTTAGTTCCAATTCCAGGAGAACTTTCAAAATAAAGGTCTGCTTGATATTCAAGAAGCAACATTTTACAAACGCTCAATCCGAGCCCAGTACCTTTTTCCTTACTAGTAAAGAAGTCTTGAAATATTTTGTCTTTATCCTCATCATTAATTCCAACACCGGTATCCTCGACCTCCCAAATAACAAAGTCAGTATCCTGGCTATAAGTTTTTATTGTAATATTGCCACCGTTTTCGCAAGATTCAATAGCATTACTAATTAAATTAAGGAAAACTTGAAGTAGTTTACTTTTATCATAATGACCTAAAGGAAGGCTATCATCAGTGAGAAGTTTAATATAAACATTCTTTTTTAGCGCATTTGGAAGCATAATATCAACTGCATTACGCGTAATTTCATTTATTGAGCATTCGCCATTAAAATTTGCGTTTTTCCTAGCGAACGTAAGTACATTATCTATCAAATAATGAATTCGTAAAAAAGCATCTATGCAAACATCAACTGATTCGATTGCTTCAGAAGGTAAATCTTTTTCAATCATTTTTAGATAATCTAGATTAAGCTTAATTGCAGAAAGCGGGTTTCGGATTTCATGCAACAAACTTGCAGTTAATTTGCCCATTAATTGGAGTTTGTTATCCTGAACATTATCTATGGTTTGTGACATTGGTTTCGGTAAAATGCTAACAGAAATTTAATTTATTTGCTGCCTTATAATAAAAATTTGCATTCTAATTAGCAAACTGTCGCAGCATTTTAATTTAACCAAATT
>JAJYOQ010000481.1 GCA_021796135.1 Bacteroidota bacterium | reverse complement strand
GCGGAAAAACTTCTTCAAGAAATCCAATCTTACATTAAAACCTTACCGATGTTGTGTTCAATTAGTTTTTCTTTTGTATTATTTTCTCATTAGATTTTATTATTTTGTGAAAGAGACTGTTTTTATTTGGGATTTTTGATATTTCTAATTGGGATAAACAAGCAAGTCTTATTTTTATATAATACTAACTAAAAAAATACAATGCATAAAAGTAAATCATTCTTTCCAAGATATTTTTTGCCGGTGGTTGCTATGTTAATAATTTCAAGCATAACCGACTTAACAGCACATAACCTTCCGCTAATAAATGTGACTGGACGAAATATAATTTCGCTTGACGGGGAATGGCAAATTATTATCGATCCTTATGAAGCGGGATTTTATGATTACAGGCATAAAGAAAGCAGCGATGGATTCTTCAGAAATGAAATTCAACGTGACAAGACGCAACTAATTGAATATAAGTTTACGCCTGAGCATCAGTTAAAAGTACCAGGAGATTGGAATTCTCAAGACCCAAAACTTTTTTATTACGAAGGTACAATTTGGTATAAGAAAGATTTTAAGATTAATACTGATTTGACTAAACGCTTGTTTATCTATTTTGGAGCGGCTAATTATGAGTCCATAGTTTATGTGAACGGGAAAAAAGTTGGAGCACATACCGGAGGATTTACACCTTTTTGCTTTGAAATTTCAAATCTGGTCAAAAAGGGAAATAATTTTGTTGTTGTGAAGGTTGATAATAAGCGCCATTTAAGCGGCGTACCGACTGTTATGACTGATTGGTGGAATTACGGCGGCATAACACGGGATGTTTATCTTGTAAAAGAGCCAAAAACTTTTATTCAGGATTATTTTATTCAGCTTAAGAAAAATTCCTTTAATGAAATTGAAGGATTTATAAAACTGGACGGTGCCACGTCAAGACAAAAGGTTAAGATTGAAATTCCCGAAGCAAATATTGATACGGCATTTGAAACGGATGATTCCGGATATGTGAAAATTAATATTCCGGTTGAAAATTTATCTTTATGGTCGCCAGGAAATCCAAAGCTTTACGATGTAATTGTCTCTTCAGGAGAAGATAAGATAAAAGATAAAATTGGTTTCAGGACTATCTCGGCTAAAGGCGCAGACATACTTCTTAACGGCAAGCCTGTTTTCTTAAGAGGTATAAGCATTCACGAAGAAAATCCTCTTAAAGGGAGAAGAGCCTATTCAATAAAAGATGCTGAGATGCTCCTCGGCTGGGCTAAGGAGTTAGGGTGCAATTTTGTACGGCTTGCGCATTATCCGCATAATGAAAGCATGATTCACACCGCAGAAAAAATGGGGATAATGGTTTGGGAAGAGATACCTGTTTACTGGACTATCGATTGGAAGAACAAAAACACATTAGCAAACGCAGAGAACCAGTTAAGCGAGGCAATTGAGCGCGACAAGAACAGCACTTCAGTAATAATTTGGTCGATGGGAAATGAAACACCGGTTAGTGATGAAAGAAATAAATTTCTCATTTCGCTATCCTTGCTTGCAAGAAAAATGGACGGTACAAGATTGATAAGTGCAGCTATGGAAAAACATACAAATCCCAGTGACCCGCTTACGCAAATAGTTCAAGATCCCTTTGCAGATTATGTTGATGTTCTTGCTTTTAACGAATATATCGGTTGGTATGATGGGCTGCCGGATAAATGTTCAGAAGTAAAATGGGAAATAAACTATGATAAACCCGTAATCATTACAGAGTTCGGGGGCGATGCGCTTGGAGGTTATCATGCAGATAAATTAACGAGGTTTTCAGAAGAATATCAGGAATATCTTTATAAACAGCAGATCAAAATGGTAAAGAAGATATCTCAGCTAAGGGGAATGACTCCGTGGATTTTATGCGATTTCAGATCGCCGCGGAGGGTGCTTCCACATTATGAAGACGGTTGGAACAGAAAAGGGCTTATATCAAATAAAGGGATAAAGAAGAAGGCGTTTTATGTTTTGCATAAGTTTTATAAAGAATTGGAAAACAAGAAATAAATTATTCTAAAAAAATAGGAACGGATATTAAATCCGTTCCTAAAGGACTAATTTAACCAATATAATTTCGAATTTTATTTACCGGAAGCAAGTTTAACTTCAGCCCAGAAACTAAATTGGGAGGGCAATGAAGCACCTGACTGGTACCCGCCGCCGCCTCTGCGTCTTCCATAAGAACCACCTCCACTCCCTTGATCACCACCGCCCATATCATTTCCTTCAGTACCCATTTCATCACCACCGGAATTATCACTCCCTATAGAGCTTCCGCCGCGGTCACCCTTGCTTTTCATTTTGCTTAAATCTATTGTTCCAGTTTCTAAACCAATACTAATGGTTTTACTAGTATCGGTATTAAGCGCATAAGGAACCCCCGGACTAAAATTCAAAGGCATTTTCACTTCATAAACAAGAGTACTGTTTTGAAAAGCCATTTTCACTTCGATTCCTTTTAGCTCGGAAACAGTCATCCGGGTAAGATCGTCTTTATTTCTACCAACAATCTCAAGGTCATTTTGCTTTCTTGATAACATAGACTTTAATCTATCTGAACCCATAGGCTCTTCATTTCCTTGGCGCATTTTTGGTTGATTTTCCTCACCGGCAGAGCGTTGGAAATTTATATCCTGAAAGTTTAGGGGATATTTTATTCCGAAGTTTTGATTATCTCCGCCTGTTCTATCAAACCAAACTGTAAGTCCCATACGGATGATATTTGCTTCCAAGTCGGGGTCATTAGTTGCAAAGCAGAGGTAGAGGTACTTGCCGTCATTTTGCACACCATACAAGAAATTTGATTTGTCGTTGTAGGTAAGCGTATTACCCCAATCGGAATCATTACCGTCAATTACAATATTGCCGCTTTTCCAGTGACTCTGAATAATTTTATTACTACATCCATTAATAAATACAAGAGAAGAAAGGATTAAGAGAAAAGTTAAATTTTTCATAGCTGTTTAAATAATTGTTTGAAATGAATAATAATTTTAGCATTAGACAAGATAACTTATTTTAGGGTTTATTTTAAGGGATTTTTTTTGGGCGTCAACGATTAAAGGTGATTTACGTTGCGCAAATCTTGGAGAAATATGCCCAAGTTAAAGAAATATTGTTCAACAAATCGTAACGAGCTAAAGATCAGGATCAAGTTCAAGTTCAAGTTTAAGAAAAAAGCAAAGAGAAAATCCCGCCTCGCCGGATGGGTAGGGTTTGAACAAAAACCAATCTGCTTCGGCTGATAAGCGCCAATACTGTATGGCAGAAGATATCTTTTGGCTAATATGAGTGACAGCGCTATGTTGGGGATTTCTCCCCGCAAACGGGGCAGGCCCTCCGCCTGCCGGCAGGGTCGAAATGACACCAGAATAAAGAGAGTTCTCATGAAGCAAACGGCACTCACTTTAGCAAAATCATATTTTTTGTTTGAATATAATCCCCGGCTATAATTTGGTAATAATAAACTCCACTTGCCAAATGTATATTACCAGTCGGAAATTTGACTGAGTAGGTTCCTGCCGGTTCTGCTTTATCTACTAACCTTGCTACAATATTTCCCAATTCATCATACACAATTAATTTTACTTGAATAAATCCTTTTGAGTTTACGGGTATTGA
>JAJYOQ010000480.1 GCA_021796135.1 Bacteroidota bacterium | reverse complement strand
GAGCTTCATGCCTAAAACATCAAGCAAACCTAAATATCTTTGTATCAATGGTGATGAAAGCGAACCTGGATCTTTTAAGGATAGACAAATCCTTGAATTCAACCCTCATCAATTAATCGAAGGTACTTTAATTGAAGCTTATGCAATACAAGCTAATGCCGCTTACATTTATATCAGAGGTGAATACCATAAATGGATTAAACTTCTCGAAAAAGCTTTAGCTGACGCTTATGAATATGGGTTTGTAGGCGATAAGATGAAGGAAAAATTAGGCGGCAATTATTCTGTCAATATTTATGTCCATAAAGGAGCGGGAGCTTATATTTGCGGAGAAGAATCTGCTTTAATGAATTCCATTGAAGGCAAGCGTGGTTATCCTCGTGTGAAGCCGCCGTTCCCGGCTCAAAATGGTTTGTGGGGTTGCCCGACTACAATTAACAACGTTGAAACTGTTGCCAATGTCCCTCCTATAATAAATAAAGGCTGGGAATGGTTTTCCAAAATCGGGGAACCTAAACACCCCGGCACAATTCTATATGGCTTAAGCGGGCACGTTAATAATCCGGGAATTTATGAATTGCCCTCGGGAACTTTATTAACTGATCTGATATACAAATACGGCGGCGGTGTCCCCGGTAATAAAAAAATTCTGTGCGTCATCCCTGGCGGCTCTTCTATGCCTCCCTTGCGCGGAGAGCAGATTGAGGGAATTAAAATGGATGCCGAATCACTTAAAGCTGCAGGCACATCTATCGGAACTGCCGGAATTATCGTAATGGACGAAGACACTGACTTGGTGCAAGTTCTTGCACGCATTGCAAAATTTTATTATCATGAAAGTTGCGGACAATGCACCCCTTGCCGAGAGGGAACTGGTTGGATGCTAAAATTATTGAATAGAATTGCCAAAGGCGAAGGTTCAACTCACGACCTTGATTTGCTTATCTCTGTTGCAAGCAATATTGAAGGGAATACAATTTGTGCTCTTGGCGAGGCTGCCGCCTGGCCTGTCAGATTTATGATTACGAGATTTAGAGATTATTTTGAAACTTGCGTAAGCAGAGAAGTGACCATACCGGTTGCTAATAAAGTTCATTCTATGCGACATACGGAATACCCCCTTGCTCCGATTAAGGATTAAAAGTGTAATACTCCATTTCTCCACAAGTCACAATTTTTTATATCTTTATTTTGCTGCAAAATTCCTCAGATTAACTTTTTTCTTTCCTTTTTATTCGACTTAATTTTCAATATATTTGCAAGTCAAAAATCCTCAAATGTTTATAGATGGGAATTATGGTAAATCTAAAATCATTAAACAGCGAACAAAGAAAAGCAGTAGAATACGACAGTGGTCCCGAAATGATTGTTGCCGGTGCCGGTTCTGGAAAAACCCGCGTTCTTACTTTCAAGGTTGCCTATTTAATTGAAAATGGCTATGAACCTGAAAGCATCTTATCATTAACTTTTACCAACAAAGCTGCCAACGAAATGAAAGCAAGAATCCGAGAATTAGCCGGTATAAAAGCCGACAAAATTTGGATGGGTACCTTCCATTCCGTATTTGCAAAAATTTTACGAATTGAGGCAGCCAACATTAACTACAAAAGTAACTTCTCCATTTACGATGCGGAAGATTCGCATTCGCTTGTCTCTAACATAATTTCAAATTTTGAAATAAATCTTGACAGCGTTACTCCGAATTCAGTAAAGCATAGAATTAGCTTTTTGAAAAACCACATGATTTTTCCTAAAGAGTATCGGGCGAATCATGTTAAGTCTTTTATCGAAGAAAAGATCGCTGATATCTTTGAGGAGTATCAGAAAAGATTAATCGAAAATAACGCAATGGATTTTGAAGACCTTCTTCTGAAACCGATTGAAATGTTTAACTCCAACGAGAAGATTCTTCAAAAATATAAAAAGAAATTCGGATATCTATTGGTTGATGAATTTCAGGATACAAATAAAGCACAATATGAGTTGCTAAAGTTATTGGTTACCAGAGAGGGGAAGATTTGTGTTGTAGGCGATGATGCGCAGAGTATCTATAGCTGGCGCGGTGCTAACATTGGTAATATGCTTGACTTTGAAAAAGATTTCCCGAAACATAAAATCTTTAAGCTTGAACAAAATTACCGGTCGACTAAAAACATCTTACTAGCTGCGGATTCGGTTATTAAAAATAATAAAGACCAAATTATTAAAACTCTGTGGACTGAAAATAATGACGGCGAATTGCTGACATTAATTAAATGCTCAGATGAAAAAGACGAAGCTTACCAAATAGCAAAATTTATTAAACATGAAATCTCTAAAAAGAAATTATCCCTGAAAGATTTTGCGATCCTATACCGCACTAATGCACAGTCAAGAGCGCTTGAAGATATTTTCCGGAAGGAACGGTTGCCGTATAGAATTATCGGCGGCGTTGAATTCTACAAAAGAAAAGAAGTGAAAGATATTATTGCTTACCTTCGTATAATTTCAAATCAAAATGATGAAGAGAGCCTGCTGCGAATTATGAATTTCCCCCAAAGAGGAATCGGCAGCACTACTATAAAAAGAATGATTGCCTTTGCAAGAAAGCTTGATCTTAATTTGTACGATACTATGGCAAGAGTATTTGAAGTTATCGACATAAAAGAAAGAATTCAAAAAAACGTTAAGCAATTCCGGCTATTGATTGAAAAATATATAGGACTAAAAGATAAACTTTCGGTAGGCGAGCTTTCCCGCGCGCTCGTCGACGAGCTAGGTGTTCTAAGAATATTTAAAGAAGAAAATACTCCCGAATCTATGTCACGGTGGGAAAATATAAATGAATTACTTTCTGCATTAAGTGAATTTTCAAATTCTAACAAAGATGCCAAACTGGAACAATTTCTTGAAGATGTTTCTTTGGTCTCAGATGTCGATAATTATAAAGAAGGTATGAATGTAGTTACTTTTATGACCGTTCACAGCGCAAAAGGATTAGAGTTTCCGATAGTATTTATCTCCGGTTGTGAAGAAGACATTTTCCCGCTTTCAAACAGATTTAGTACTGATGCATCACTTGAAGAAGAGCGCAGGCTATTTTACGTAGCCGTTACTCGCGCAAAACAAAAAGTTTATTTGCTCCATGCAAGGTCGAGATATAGATTTGGAGAAGTTGCATATCAAAGCAGATCGAGGTTTATCGATGAACTTAACCCGGCCGCTTATACAGAATTGAACGGTGGTATCGGAAGAAAATCGTCTATCCGTAAATCAAAAAAAGAAATATATTATGAATATTTCGAAAATGTAAGCTACGAAAGTTTCGACCAGGATAATAAAACGTTGCGCCCGGGAAGCCGCGTTATGCACGATAAATTCGGTCTGGGAAAAGTTACCCAAGTAGTCGGTGTTGGCGATCAACAAAAAGCTACCGTGGTTTTTGAAGGCAACAATGTCAAACAATTAATGTTGAAGTTTGCAAAACTAAAAGTACTGTAAAGTTTTATTCTTAAATAGTATTTGCCATCCCGATAAGGATAGTGTCGTTCCGGCGAAAGCCGGAACCTCACCCTTAATCTTTGCACAAACCCCAAAGTAAAACCTGCACCTTTCAAAAATCAATTTTCATACAAAAAAACATTTCGTAAATTTCAATAAATTAAGTTATAT
>JAJYOQ010000479.1 GCA_021796135.1 Bacteroidota bacterium | reverse complement strand
TTAGGAATCCAAAAGTAAAAAGTTATTATATTTTTCCCGCGAACATCCTGATATTCACTAGTCAAAATAAATATGTTTATATTTTCTTCGGATTGATTCATCTAAAATTATTAAACATTTTCAGTTTACTAAATTATTTAAGCTCATTTTGCGTGCCTGCAGCAAAATGAACAAGTACAGCTGATACAGCAAGATTTTTGTCGTCAATAAAGTGCATGAAAACTGGTATTATAAATCCATTATATGCATCGATACCTGTATAATCTCCGAAAAATATTTTTTTATTGCAGTTAAAAGGAGGAACATTGAGATTGTAATTTTTAAATGTTTTCCCTCCGTCAATACTTCGGGCAAGAGTAACCTCCGTAAGATCTCCTTCGGTATTTTTCCTATCATAAAAAACGATGTTTACAGATCCATCTATCGGATCGACAGCCAGCCACGAAAAAAATTGTTGTTTTCCATTTTTTATATTATCATCATTTACCCTGATATCATTAGACCAGGTTTTCCCTTCATCCCGTGAATACTTAAGAAATATATCATTATCGCCAAAACGATCATCAGCCCAATTGACATAAATAGTGCCCCTATATTTCCCATTGCTTATATCTGTTTTAGTCACAGGCATGCCATTGGCTCTGTCAATACCTGAAATATCCGAATCCCACCCATGGTAAATATACCCTATTACCTTCTCTGCACTAAAGGTTTTCCCGCCGTCGAGGGATTCCGTAAAAACTAAACCTTTCTGCCCAGCCCAAACTACATAAACTTCGCCTTTAGGTCCGACAGATGTAATTGCTCCTTCCACCGTATTGCTGCTGTCCCGGCAATCGCCTCCCGTTGTGGAGATTCTTATTGCAGGTGAAAATGTTTTTCCGCTGTCAATTGAACGTGAGAAATAAATTTGCGAGGAATCGGAAGAACTTCTGCTGCCATAATCCTGAAAGTGTGTCCATGCTATATAAACATTATTACGGTATTTAGATGAATCCGAGTTGTCAACAGTAACATAGGGCTTATCTTCCATAGGAGCAGAAGTGTTTATGTGATCTACTAGTACGGCTCTCACCGGAAACGTCAACCCGCCATCCAATGACGAACTGATGAAGATTCCGGAAGATGGCTGCTTTAATGTCTCATTTCCTAAACCGTAAAAGGATAAATATGAATGAAATACGATATTATCTGTACCGAATGCAACAGCATCATCACCCTGAATTCTATTGTCAGGGTTCTCCGTTCTGACTTCCTTCCAGGTTAATCCGCCGTCAAATGATGCATAAGTATTATCTATATATCCCGGTAATTTCTTATCATAAGAGATAAATGCAGCCACAATATTTTCCGGATTACTTGGATTTATTGCAATTGATGTCTCAGCAGGGTTAAAATCATTCGTTTTGGATATCTGCACAATCTTTCCCGTTTGCGAAAAAACAATCGGAGTTATTAAAAGAGCAAGTGTTAGTCCAATTTTAAATACTTTTTTCATTATAATTCCTTGTTATTTCTAATTATAAGGG
Organism: Bacteroidota bacterium; assembly: GCA_021796135.1. The sequence goes on along the minus strand of JAJYOQ010000479.1, from coordinate 2,123 downwards.
TCAAATTACAAATTTATCTAATAATTCTTTTAGAAGTATTATCCGGTTTTTGTGCAATTAAATATCCCTGAATTAAGATTATAGTCATTTCAGGGAATTATTATTTAAATTGCACAAGCAATTCCATATTATATAATGAATTATCATAAAGCACTTCTTCTCAATGATGCAAAATGAATCACAACAAATTATATTTGTATGGAATAAATTTAATAGTATAACAAGTTATAACTTAGTTATAGCTTAAAATAAAGAAAGAATAAATTGAAAACTAAAATTAATATCGAAGAAAAAGAGTTTCCGGTTATACTGAATTTTCTAAAAGCAAAGTTCCCTATTTTCCATAACTCAAATATTTTTTACAGAGACATTCAATTTGGATTAATAAAATATTTCGATAAAAAAGGAGAAAAGCTTTCTTATTACGATTCAGCAAAGCTAGCCGACTCTTTAAGTAAGGACCTTGAAGGAAAAGGTATTTTTGTCAAGATTAATAATTCAAGCTGGAAATTAAATTACCCTGAATTTGCAACAGCTAAAACGGGTGATCCATTTTAATTATATTATATAAAGGAAGAAAGTATGTCAGAATTACAAATAGAATCTGAAATAAAAATAACAGAAAAAGCATCTAAAGAAATTAAAAGGATTATGGAAGAGAATAATATTCCGGAATCTTACGGACTGCGTATCGGTGTTAAGGGCGGCGGATGTTCTGGTCTTACTTATACTTTAGGTTTTGATCCTGAAACTAAAGAAGCAGATACTATTATTGAACAAAGCGGAATAAAATTATTTGTTGACGGAAAAAGTTTATTTTATTTATCAGGTACTGAACTGGATTTTTCTAGCGGTCTAAATGGTAAAGGATTTTTATTCAATAATCCTAATGCCGTAAAAACCTGCGGCTGCGGCGAATCATTCGGAGTATAATTCATTATTAAAATGATGTTGCAAAGTTTAATTATTATATAACAATAACAAATTACAAGGAGTAACTAAAATGGGAAAGTTTGAACTTCCGAAATTAACCTATGATTATGATGCATTGGAACCGTATATTGATAAAATGACCATGGAAATTCATTATACTAAACATCATAATGCATACGTAACTAATTTAAATAATGCTGTCACAGGAACAGAATTGGAAAATAAATCTTTAAATGAATTACTTTCATCTGCTTCCAAAGTCCCGCCTGCAGTTAGAAATAACGGCGGTGGACATTATAATCATTCTTTATTTTGGTCAATTATGAAAAAAAACGGAGGCGGCTCGCCTTCAGGTAAACTTGCAGATGCTATAAATTCTACTTTTACATCTTTTGAAGAGTTTAAATCTAAATTTACAACTGCCGCTGCAACAAGATTCGGTTCAGGATGGGCCTGGCTGCTGGTTCAAAACGGAAAATTGGCAGTATCTTCTACCCCGAATCAAGATAACCCTTTAATGGATGTAGCTGATGTTAAAGGCACTCCTATTTTAGGACTAGATGTTTGGGAACATGCTTATTATCTGAAATATCAAAACCGCAGACCGGAATACATTGATAACTGGTGGAATGTTATTAATTGGGCTGAGGTTGAAAAAAGATTTTCAGAAGCGAAGTAAATAAAATCCATTAAAATCAGACAATAAAAAACCGCTCTAAGAGCGGTTTTTTTGTTAATATCAGCTTTTAATAAATAATAATTTAGCGGGTTATTAAGTGTTTCTCTACAAGACTAATTCTATTCATCGCCCTTGCTAAGGCAGCTTCAGCTCGAATAATATCAACTTCATGTCTATTTACTTCTTCTAACCGGGCTTTTGCTCTGCTAAGCGCACTTTTAGCACGATCCAAATCAATATTTTCTAAAAACTCAACTGAATCCGCTAATATTTCAATATTGTTATTTACAACTTCAACAGTGCCGCCGCTTGTTGCACAATAATTTATAGAATGGTCCGGCTTCACTATCTTAATTACTCCGATTTCAAATGAACTTATTATAGGAGCATGATTGTAAAGAATTTGGAAACTGCCCAAAGTTCCGGGAATTGTAGCCGATACTACCTCGCCCTTGAAGGCAAACTTTGAAGGCGTTATTATTTCTAATGTTAGATTAGCCATATTATTTCA
>JAJYOQ010000478.1 GCA_021796135.1 Bacteroidota bacterium | reverse complement strand
TTACTTTGGGAATTCCGAATTATTACGCTTCAACTTATGTGGAAAACGGAATCGATTATGGTATATTAATTAAAACTAGGGAAGGAAGACCTATTAAAGTAGATGGCAATCCTGACCATCCAATAAGTAAAGGAAAAACTAATGCTAAGGCACAAGCTGCTATTCTAGGATTATATGATCCTGAGAGATTACAGCAGCCGTTGAAAAAAAATAATTATGGCGAGTTTTTAAAAACTTCATGGCAAAATATTGATTCTGAAATCTCAAGTGCTCTGAATAAAATTAATGGTCAAGAAATATCTATAATTTCACATAAAGTAATTTCTCCAACGGCGGCTAAAGTTATTTCCGAATTTCAACAAAAATATCCAACTACTAAAATTTATACTTATGAATTGTTTAATGAGTCGATTCGGAATACTGCCTGGCAAAAATGTTATGGCGTAAATAGTTTCCCATCTATTAAATGGCAAAATGCAAATATTATTCTTTCTTTAGAGTCTGATTTTTTAGGTACTGATGGCAACAAAGTTGAAACTTCAAGATTATTTTCCGAAAAAAGAAATACAGGTGATCTAAATAATTTTAATCGCCTATATTCAATAGAAGGTAATTTGACATTGACAGGCATGAATGCAGACTATAGAATGCGTCTCCGTCCTGATCTTCAATTTGAATTTGTTATGTCGCTAATCAAAGAAGTGTCAAAGCATATTGGCGGTACAGATAATGTTAACCTCGATGACTATGATCTGTACGCTTTTGCACAAAAAAACTCTCTTTACGGCAATATCCTTGAATTATTGGTTAAAGATCTATTGAGTAATAAAGGTTCTTCTATTGTTTATGCTGGTAGAACGCTTCCAGAGAATGTCCATATTGCAGTTAACTTATTAAATGAAATTCTCGGAAATTCTAATTTATATGTTGCAGATACTGTTGATTTATACGATACCTCTCTATCAAAAATTGATGACTGGAAAAATTTAATCCAATCAATTAATAATAGAAAAGTAGGGGCGATCATTTGTTTTGATTCTAATCCGGTTTTCCATCTTCCTCATGATTTGGGATACACAGATGCTGTCAAAAAAGTTCCTCTGATAATTTCCCTGTGCGAAAGTGAAAATGAAACCTCCGAGTTTTCAAATTATGTTATACCCATAAGTCATCCTTTTGAGTCATGGGGGGATGCACTGACGCATAAAAGTTATTATTCTTTACAACAACCTGTTATCTCTCCTCTCTTTTATACCCGGCAAAAGGAAGAAGTTCTTTTATCTTGGATTACAGGAAATTATAGCGAGAATATATATCATGACTATTTGATAAATAATTGGAAAAACAATATATATCCTTCGCTAAATGAAGTTTTGGATTTTGATAGATTTTGGTTAGCTGCTTTACAAAGAGGAATAGTTGAAACTTCTGCAACTCCTAATAGCATAGGTAAATTTGATAGATCATCGATTATAGAATTAAATAAAAAACAAAGTAATAATTCAGATTACGTTGTTTGTCTAAAAGAGAGTTATTCTGTTGGTGATGGGAAATATGCTAATAATGGCTGGCTGCAAGAATTACCTCATCCTGTTTCAAAAGTAACGTGGGATAATTATGCTGCAGTTTCAATGGCTACTGCAAATGAATTAAATGTGAAGGACTCCGATATAATTGAAATCACTATTGGTGATCGAAAATTAAATATCCCGGTATTAGTTCAGCCCGGGTCATCTGATAAGACTATCACAATAGAACTTGGATATGGAAGAACAAAATGTGGAATTGTAGGATTGGGTACAGGTTTTAATGCTAACATTCTGCTTTCGTCTTCTGATGGTATATCGCTTTGGCTATATACTACCTCTTCAGTCAAAAAAACAGGTGAAAAATATGAAATTGTCTCTACTATGGAGCATCACCCAGTAGATGATCCCCTTGTATCTGGAGTTGTTGAAGCAAGAAAAATTATCATTGAAGGCACAATAAACGAGTATAAGAAAAATCGAAACTTTATCCGCGAGCAGCGCCCGGATAATACTCAAAGTCTTTATAATCCAAATGACTATCCCGGAGTTAAATGGGGAATGTCAATAGATCAAAATAAATGCACCGGCTGCGGGGAATGTGTAATTTCGTGTAATGCCGAAAACAATATTCCTATTGTTGGAAAAGATCAGGTAAAAGTAAGCAGGGAAATGCAATGGATAAGAATTGATAGATATTATTCCGGAAGTCAGGATAATCCGAAAGTTAGTTTAGAACCAATGTTATGCCAGCAGTGCGATCATGCTCCGTGTGAAAATGTCTGCCCAGTAGCAGCAACGAATCATAGTGATGATGGATTAAATCAAATGATATACAACAGGTGTGTTGGTACTCGCTACTGTTCAAATAACTGCCCTTATAAAGTACGTAGATTTAACTTCTTCAATTTTAGAGATCATTTTAGAGAAGGATATCAACAGAGTAATTTACTAGATCTAGTTTATAATCCGGAAGTAACAGTAAGATCTCGCGGTGTCATGGAGAAATGTACTTTTTGCATACAAAGAATAATGGAAGCACGATCTGAAGCAATTAAAGGGCATCGTGAGCTTAAAGGATCAGATGTAAAAACTGCTTGTCAGGAAGCTTGCAACACTGAAGCAATACATTTCGGCGATATAAATGATAAAGATTCTGAATTCTATAAATATCGAAACCATGAACTTGGGTACTATGTACTTGAGAATTTAAATGTGCGTCCGAATGTTACATATATCGCTAAATTAAGAAATATTCATACGGAGGAAGTTTAAGTGAGCATTGACTATTCAGCGGAACTCGCGCTAGTTGAGGGTAACCCTAGATTAGCTGATATAGATGATCTGATTTCAAGACCTTTAACACAACCGCCTACAAGAAAATATTATATTGCCCTTTCAATCAGCGGAACCGCTTTATTGATTGGCGCATACTCACTTTGGCTCACTCTATATTATGGCATTGGAATGTGGGGTAATAACGTCCCCGTTGGTTGGGCATTTGATATTACTAACTTTGTATTTTGGATTGGTATTGGTCATGCAGGTACATTAATTTCTGCAATTTTATTTTTACTTCGGCAGAAATGGAGAACCGGAATAGCCCGATTTGCTGAGGCTATGACTATCTTTGCAGTTATGACTGCTGGTATTTTTCCTGTTATTCATACTGGAAGACCATGGTTAGCCGGATATTTGATCCCTTATCCAAATCAGCATTTACTTTGGCCGAATTTTATTTCGCCTCTATTATGGGATGTTTTTGCTGTTTCAACTTATTTTACTGTATCACTTCTCTTTTGGTATATGGGTTTAATTCCTGATTTTGCTATTCTTAGAGAAAGAACTGCATCAAAAGTTAAAAAAACTATCTATTCAATTTTCAGTCTGGGATGGAGAAACTCTAATAGGCATTGGAGACATTATGAAAAAGTTTATATGATACTCGCAGGACTAGCGACGCCTCTAGTACTTTCTGTTCATACAATAGTAAGTTTTGACTTTGCTGTATCACTTATACCTGGATGGCATACAACAATTTTCCCTCCATATTTTGTTGCGGGTGCAATCTATTCCGGATTTGCAATGGTAATGACGGTTTTAATTTTAGTCGATCCAAGTTCCTTAA
>JAJYOQ010000477.1 GCA_021796135.1 Bacteroidota bacterium | reverse complement strand
GATCAGTAGCAGAAGGATCAACTGTAATAATATCTGCCTAAACCAAAGTTGAGCAAATCTTTACTCATTACATTAACAAGATGCAACAATTTATGATCTATATACAATCGACCAAAGGGATGAAAAAGGAACTACATCTCTTTGGATGATGTACATGTCACTCAACTCCTGGCAAAATGGAATTCAAGATAAGTGGGAATGACAGGTCTTTAATATTATTCCAAAATTTCCTACATGAGAAATTTTCAAGATATTAGACAATATTATATCACACTCGCTATTGCAATAACACCTGAAAGAATTATTAAAATACCGGCAATTCTGTTGACCCATCCTAGTCCGATTATGTCCAATTTTTTCCTAAATAGTGTGACACCGGAACTAAGGGACAGGAACCATAAGCACGAACCTATAAAAACTCCTATTACAAGAGCTGATCCGGAAAAAACATTAACTTCATTTCCTAAACCAAGTGCGGCAAACACAGCAATAAAAGCAAAGATGGTTAAGGGATTAGTGAGTGTAAGGAAGACAGTATAGAGATATGATCCGAGCATTCCGCTGCTGTGGATATTAGACTTAGGATCGGCAGGTTTGGCACGAAATGTTTTTATGCCCAGTAAAAGAAGAAGCGTTCCTCCTATCAGCCGTATCCATAACTTCTCAGTTGAAATTGCATTGGAAATATATGTAAGTCCAAATGCAGCAACGCAACCGTAAAGTAAATCCGCAGTTGCAGCACCAAGACCTATAATTAGTCCGCGTAATCGTCCTTCTGTGAGAGTCTTACGGATACACATAATACCAATTGGTCCAATGGGTATTGCCATTGCAAAACCAATGAGAACTCCCTTAAGTAGAAAAATTAGTTCCATAATTCAATCTTCCAGGCAGTGCGTCCATGCATATAATACAATGATCAGCATACATAATGTTTCTTACCTTATCTTGTATTTGAATTGCGTAGTCTTGTATCCCGAACCAACATTGAGATTAATAGTAAACAGATATTCCCCTTTTTCTTTCAGCGATATACCGGCGCCGAAGTGATTCATCATAGGCTGAAGAATTACCGAAGCTACTTTCTTTGACGGGGAAACAATTTCTACCTTGGCACTAGTGTCGGCGAATTCTTTCCCATTCCTAATATTTGTTACGTCAAATATAAAGTAATTTGTACCGCTCATTGCAGCTTTCTTGGTCTCTTTATTCATTGCCATTTTGTCACTTTTCATCTTGCCCATAGCCTTACCCATCTGTGTCTTCATCATTTTCCGATACTTCCATTGAGGCAAAATCCATACTTTAGTGTTAAGACTATCGACTGTCAATTCAAAAACCGGCTTACCCATCACCCTTGAAATATCGTTTTTCTTAATGACTGACTTCGACCTTTCTTTGTATTTATTTTGTCCATATACTGTTAATGTAAAAACAATAATCAGGATTGTCGAGAGAAATAGATATTTTGTTTTCATAATAATTACCTTACCGCACTTTCAGACTGATTTGTTAAATAATTTTCAACCCCCATTTGATCAATCTGTGCCCGCTGGACTTCTGCCCAATCGACATGTCCCTCTTCCATTCTGAGTATCTTTGTTAGAAGATCAACGCTACCTTCATCAGATACTTCATGGGCAAGTTTAATAGCGGCATTATAGGCGATTAATCCCATAATTTCTGCGTCCTGGTCGTTGCTAACCATCTCGAGTACCGTCTTACCGATCTTCACCGGATTTAATTTAGAAACAGCAGGAGCTCCCTCAAGGAAAATGATACGCTGGATAAGCCATTCCGCATGGTGCATTTCATCCATTGCCTGCTTTTCTATCGCATTGTGGAGTTTATCATACCCCCAATTGCTGCACATTTCTGAATGTACCATATACTGGTTAATAGCAGTAAGTTCATCAGCTAAGCGCTGATTTAGAATTGTGAGTAATTTTTCATTACCTTTCATAATTGTCCTCCGTTATAATTGTTAAGGTTAATCTTGTCTTATGAAATTTCTTTTTTATAGTATAGCATTCTGAGACCGGCACCAAAAACGGAAGTAATTATAGCTGGAACCTTCATCCAACTGTTTTTGTGCATCAAATCGTTTAGATCTATTTTTCGTATTGTTACCTATAATCCATTGTTCGAATACAGCATTACAAAAACGCATTACCATTACTGGCAACGTTTTGATTAAGTGTTTAATGTCTGTTTTATTCATTTGACTAATCTCCTTTATAACAATTGATATTACTTATAAAAAACTTTCTTTGACTTAGTTTAGAGCTATACTAATAGTTAGCGGAAATGCCGATGTAATTTTTATGGGTGAATTGCTTTGCTCATGCTGATCGACTACCCATGTTCCGACAAAGTAGCCAAGCGCAGCTCCGGCGAAAGTATCTGATACCCAGTGCTGATCTTGATAAACACGGGAAATCATAGTGAGGACAGCGGGTAAGTAAGCCAGCACTTTCAAAACGGGTGACTTAGCATTCCTTGAAAGAACGGTTGAAAGTATGAATGCTACCGTAGAGTGACCACTAGGCATTGATTTATTATCCTGGTTAAAAATAGAAGAGAAGGGACGGAAAAAACTGTTACCTTCGTTTAAGTAAGGTCTTGATCTACCAATAACAAGTTTTAAGACAAAGGAAAGCGCCCCGGCATAAAGAGATGCCTGTCCAATTTCATAAGCGATTTTTCTTGCGCCGATATCATTAGTTAAAAGAGAAAATGCTGCAAATCCGCTAAACAATATTACTGGTGAATATATTTCTGCCCAGACTCTTCCGGCTACAATAGGGACGCTATAGTAATACCTTTGATCTTTTAAAACATCAGTGCGAATTGGTTGATCCGCTTGTGCGACTAAAAAAGTTCCGGCACCTACCAAAGCAATTGTTAGCCAATCGCTTCCATCCCATTTGGCAGGCTGTTTGACGAAGTCAACAGTTTCACGTCCGAATTGAGAAAAAGTATATTTTAATTGAGCGGAAGCGGAAGATTCGCAAATTAAAAATATTAAAAGAGATAGAAATAATTTATTCCTCATGACGTTACCTTTTTTTAGAAAAATATGATTTCGATTAAAGCTATTTTCATTTAACAAACTTAAAATCCTCTATATAAAGCTGTACAAATAATTTCTCTTCCGTTCTTACAGAATGAACACTAAGAAAGTTACTCGGGTATCTATCACTGTAGTAAATCAAATGTTCAAAACCAAGGCTTACATTTTTAAATATTCTGAAGGCAATACTGGGTCTAAGTAATCCAACGTAGCTATTTCCTGCAGTTCCAACATAAGTATGGAACCACCAATAATAGCCTTTAATAGAAACTCCTACCCAGCCGCCAAAATTGTATGTGCTTTCTAAGTTTGTTTCAGCACCGCCAGCGTAACTATAATCTCTAACCTGTGTCGTATCAGGTCCAAATCGATTACTTAGTCCTCCGAACGGCACTATACTGAGATGAAAATCAGTATAAAGACTTGAATATTTACTAATAAGCAGCTTAGAAATAATTCCAGGTCCAAAAGCCATGGTACCTAATTCGAAAGTATTATTATCATAATAATCCATATGTTGGAATAATCCAATTAGCGATTCCAATTTTCCTGTTTGAACATTTGATTTACTACAGTGATAG
>JAJYOQ010000049.1 GCA_021796135.1 Bacteroidota bacterium | reverse complement strand
TCCGATCTATCTGCATGTCTCGGAGATTCATGTCCGCTCGCCATCCAGGTATTGTATTCGGTCGACATTCTGGTAGGATTAAATGTATCATTATTTGATTCATTCGGATCATCCGATCCGATATAATTAGTAGTTGACGGCTGATTAAAATCGTCGGTAGAATCTTCGGCAGATTTATCGGCATGAAGAGTAGCTACACCATAAAATTGAATTGCAGAAAGTCTTCCTACAGTATCAGATTTTGATATTGTCGTTGTTGAAGAAGAATAGAACCATAGCGGTCCTCCGATATTATCATACTGTGTAAAAGGAGCATATTTACCATGCCATGAATACTGCGCTCTGAAAGTCTGCTGATCCGGCGGATCATTATATAAAGCTATATTTTGTGCTCCATCTCCGCGGGCATCGTTCATAGTATTAAAACCCCACTGGGTGGCATTTCCAATTTCAGATGATGATTCTCTGTTCATTGAATTACGGTATTGGAAATAGAAATAGACACCTGTAAGAGTATTATTAGGTAAATTAACCTGAGAACTGCTCGAAGTATAACCCGTATTCTTAAATGTATAATCATAAATCATATAATTATCATTAAGCTGCTGGCTAAACTGATAAATTTTTCTTGTCATAGTCAGACCCAGCAGAGTATTATCAACAGTTACCAATTCCCTATCGGAAGGGATAGTAGGGTCAACCACATCGTTTTCTGTAGGATTATTATAAGTAGGAGTTCCATCGACATAGACTTGAGGAGGATCGAATTTACTGATTAATTTAAATGTAACAGGGAAAAACTCTCCGGCACCGGAGACTCGAGGTCCTACGTGGACTACTTTAAAAGGATAACTTCCCGTAGCATCTTTAAAGTTTGTAGCACCAATCCAAAGACCGCGGGCTGCTTTTGAATCCTGATTAGGATGAATAGCAGGCCATTGACCGCCGTACTGCTGCTGTTTAACAAAACTTTCTTCCGGTTCGTCTCCGATTTCAGAGAAAAAATCCTGAAAAGCGCCGGCAGTCATCCACTTATTATTATATTGAGCAAGACTTTTATTGGTTACTACCAGAGACAGCATGAAAAAAAGTATTATCGGAAAATTAGCTATTTTAATTTTAAATTTCATTTGTTCCTCTAATTGAGATTTCTTATTTATCAAGATCAAAAGTTAAATTCAATCCCCAAAAAATTTGTCTCGGATTAAGGAAAGTAGAATAAGTCAAGTTCGGCATATCGATATATGATTTATTCTTAATCCATTGATTTTTTTGGGCTTGAGAAGCATTTGGATCCCATGGGATATAAGGTCCTGTACGGTAGTCACCCGGTCTATCACTGCCCGGTATATTGCCGTATCCGAGCGGATCTCCGATAGCAGCCGGCAAGTGAAGTGATTTCATATAAAGGATGAAATCGTTATTATCGTAGAAACCATACATAGACATATATTTATAGTTGAAAAGATTCTTTATATCGGCGAATAATTGCAAATCAACGCCCATAAATCTAATGCCCTTAGTTACTCTTAAGTCAACATTATAATAATCATCCCACTGAACATTGTTTGTAATACTAGGATTAGAAGCACCGCCCGCCCATGCAAAATAGTATCCCGAGTTCCAGGTACCGACGAAACTAAATCTCCAGTCGCCGAGTAAGCTAAAGCCGCCTAACTTAGGACCAAAATCTGCAGGAGTAAATAAATCTATATTAGCTCTTGCATAAGGCTGAGGAACCGGTTTAATTTGATAATATGACTGTGTAGTTGCTTCATAACTTTTTTGGGTAGCCGGATTCTGATAATAAGTACCGAAACCGAAATTACCTGAAGTATTAACGTCATAAGTATAGTTAACAAAACCCTGAATCCAATCGCCTCTATTTTTAGAAAGAGTTAATTCAAATCCTCTAGTATCGCTATAATTATTCGGTTCAACAATATTATAATCAACTTTTCCGTCACTGCTTAAATAAGTAACGCTTGTTGGCTGCAATGAATTATCTTTATAATAACCGGCTAATCTAACAAGTAATTGTTCCATTACATTTTGTTCATATCCCAATTCATAAGCTACTGTTTTAGGGAGAGGATTATTAGGATTAGCAACTTGCGTAACGGCATTATTATCGGAGAATCTTCTAATTAAATATAAATCATCAGGAATAGGCATCTGTCTGAAATGTCCATAATTAAAGTATAGTTTACTGTCTTCTGTAATTGGGAATGAAATCGCCAATCTGGGTGAAATGTCCAACTGTTTCACGGTATGAACTCTAGCTAAGACAGTATCAAAGTTAATTGGAGGAGTAGATGCAGCAAAAGCTGAAGGGTAAAGTCCAAATTGGTACCAGTCGCCGTTAGGATTGCTATAATCCAAACGTACTCCGAGAGTAGCAATCATTCCTTCGAATTCAAGTTTATCCTGAGCATACATAGCAGCACGAATTGGGAAGGTATGCCATGTGGTTGTAAACCTGCCGTTTGGTAAATATTGGTCAACCGAACCTGATCTAACATTATTATCAGTATAATGGAACTCAGCTCCTGTTTTAATCTCGTTATATTTATCAAGCTGGCTCTGAAGATCAAATTTGATATTATAATCTGAGACAACACTCGTATCTCTGGAATTACTGAATCCAACGCTTTCCCTCATACCGTCAATAGCATTTGAAGGAGCGGGCCAAAAGCCGAAAGGAGCTTCGTTTGTATAATAGCCATTTCCGAATAAGAAACTATTGCTTGTATCTCTTAATCTGCCGGGATTAGTATTATACTTGGATGTAAATGAGCTTGCCTGAATTTCATAAAATGTTGAACGGCTAAGAATTTGAGTGTATTTACCGCTATAAGAATAGATATTTTCTACAGTAGGAGCCCAATAATCGTTTGTAAACATTCTTGCATCGATATAGCTGACTTCACTAAGAGCGCTTGCAACAGAATTAGGACCAGTAAAATATCCCGGTAAACCGGAATTATTATTATTTGTACCTGAAATCTGAGCAATCATTCCCTGCAGCATAAGTTTCTTTCCTTCTCCAAGGTCTGAAGTAACTTTTAATTGACCGGTATAATCATTTTCACCCGGAGTTGCCAGAGGAACTACATATTCAGTCTGAGTTGTTCTATAAGAAGCTAAAAATCTTAAATTGCCTAACTGGTCGCTTACAAAAGGGACAGGACCACCGAAAGAAGCATCAAATACATAATCAGGATTAACAATATTTACATCTTTTCGGTGCTGCCATAAGAATAATTGCTGTGCAGCTTGAGGAGTAAGTATTTTAGAAGGATCGGTAGATCCTTTTAATAACTGATTTGTAACAGCAATCCAGCCGGCAAACTGAGGATATTGTAACTGTGTATTTGCGTCCCAATAAGGTGCACCGGTTGCCGGATTTATTGCTTTCGTACCGTACATTGCAACGGGTCCGTCCACGTAGGGTCGAATCCAATAAGACATAGGATCATTAGGAGAAATACCGAAATGCTTTGGATTAGCAGGGCTGCCTTCAGTTATCATTCTGAAAGTGTATTTGTTTTTAGATCCTTCATCGGTTACGATATTAACCAAGCCGGATCGAATATTTCCGTACTCTGCGGAGAATCCGCCGGTTTGAACTTGTATCTGAGAAATAGATGTATAGCTGATTCCGGTGAAAGGAGTATTATCTCTTTCATTTCTCATCATTACACCATTAATCATAAAACCGGTTTGATCAATGCTGCCGCCTCTTATAATCAAGCCCGGCTGAATTCCTGCCTGCAGTCCTACTACGTCAGTAACACTAGCAACGGGAAGTTTCGCAATTTCTTTTTGATCAAGATTGACAGTACTGGCAGCGACATCTTTTTGTACAATCGGCGTCTTTGCGATAACTACAATTTCCTGACCTTGAATTGATTTTTCTACTAGGTTAACATCTATGTTAGTTGTTTGATCAATATTGACTCTTACATTTTCGATAACAGAAGTTGCATAACCAATCATTGATACTTTAAGCTTATAATTTCCAGGGGCGACATTTATAATGTAGTAATAGCCATCAACATTAGTAGCAGCGCCTAATGAAGTTCCTTCAATTAAGACGGTAGCTCCGATCAATGCTTCTTTTGTCTTTGAATCTCTGATCACACCGGATATTTTTCCCGATGCGGCTAAAGTAAGGTTGGTTAATGTGAATAATGTAAGAAATAAACTTAGTAACGAATTCCTCATACTTTAAAACTCCTATTGAGTAATCATTATTTATACCGGAGTGAACTTAAAATATTAATTTAATAATGTCAAGAAGACGCATATTTAAAATATTATGATTTTATTTAATTTTTTTTTAATTTGAAAAATATTACTTCAGCAAAATCATTTTTTTATTTGCCGAATATATTCGTTTATTATTAAACGATTCTACATTTAATCTGTAAAAATACACACCGCTCGGCAGATTACCGGTATTAAAAAGAACAGAATAAACTCCAGGTGATTTCTTCTCATCTACCAGAACAGCTATTTCACGACCTAATATATCATAAACAATTAATTTAGTTTGGCGAGGAGAATTGGAATTGATTGATTCTCCCGAGGGTACACTATAACGAATAGTAGTAGAAGGATTAAACGGATTAGGATAATTTTGGAATAAATTAAAATTTATATTCGCAAGTGATGGCTTAGAATCCACATTATTAATCGAGGGGTTACGATATTGAGCTTCATCCGTAAATATAATCCCGCTGTCTATTCCTGAACTACTCTGCACTATAACTATGCTATGAAAAAGTATATCACCGCTGCCTCCGATTTTATTCAAAGGTATTTCAACGAATTTCCAACCGGTCCAATTCAAAGTATCGGCACGAACTGCAGCATTTTGATTTGAATTTACGAAGAACCAATATTCAAGAAAATTATTGCTGGCATCTCCAAAAACCCACATCCCGAAAGCATCGTCCCGGCTGGATCCTATATCAGGATTATCAGCATCATAAACACGGCAGACACCGCCGGATGAGTCTATAAACTTATAGGAAATCCTTCCGGAATAATATCCATCTACCGAAGTGCCGTAGACAATATCAAATTTTGTATCGGCTGTATCAACTCCTTTAGTGCTGCCGCTATACTCGGGCTGCTGCCAGTTATTTATTGACTCAAAATTATCTATCTCTGTTCCTTTAACAAAATTACTTTGACCTGTTTTAAAACTTACTGTGGTATCACCCGGAAGTATTGATCCGTTAATACTTTGGATTCCTGCTTTTAGGATAAGATAATATTTTGAGTTATCAGATAAATTACTGCTTGGTGAAAACGAAAGTACACCTTCATTACCTGATATATTATAAACCGGATTTTTAATTGACAGTTTATTTCCTGATGAATCCTGAAGTGATACTCTACCGCCTAAGCTTCCATAGATAATCGGAATATTAAATCTAATAATAAATTTTACACTTGAGCTAACTTGATTCTCATTCTCTGCAGGATAAGTATTAGCTAAATTAAGTGCAATATAAGGTTTTGTACTAAACTGAAAACTAAGCGAATCGCTCAATGGAATGCCAAGAATGCTTAGGGCATTATGATTTAAGCTAATCGTATAAGAAGTAGAATAAGGTAATAGTCCTGCCGGAGTAAATATTAATGTATGACTATAATTTTGCCATGAAAAGCTGCCCTTTACAGACGGAGATATTGAAAAGGAATTTTGCGTTGAGACTTGATTCATTGCCATGTTAAAATTAATCGACACTTGTGAATTCGACCATACGCTGTCAGTACTGCTTGAAGGGCTAAATGAAGCAACATTAGGTACAGTAGCATCACCTTTAATTAAGGAAAAGAATTTTTTCCAATTCCAATACTGCCCCGGATCTGTATGAGTGTTACAGGTAGGATCAATGTACGGATAATTTGCATAAATATAATTTCTCCACCATGGATATAAATGCTCATCATGACCAATTACATGATTACTGTCCAGAGGGATTCCCCAGGTTTCAATTAAATGCCGGTATAAATTTGCAGAAGCTTTGTACATTGTATCTGTAAAGGATAGAGAATCACTTACATAACCTTCATGTTCAACACCGATCATATATGGATTCCAGCAGCCGACATGCCACGCCCTATCATGTTCCCTCACCAATTGGATAATATAACCATCGGAACTTCTTATCAAATAATGAGAGCTTACGGGGTTATTGTTATTATTAGGATCAGTTAAAGTGGAAAGTGCAACAGCGAAATTACATTCGGTATCATGCACAACTAAAAACAAAGGAGTAATTGCGTTAGCATTAAAGTTCGGGCTTGGGTCCCAGTCAGCAGGCGGATAATCAATTGAGTGCTGATATTGAATAGACTGAACAGAATTTGATTTATTTTTCGGATTAACATTGCCGGGAAATTGGCTCATATCTATTTGAGGATTTACCTTAATATTGATTCCTTTAATATTAGTTCCGTCATATAATACTTTAAAAACGTCGTAAGAAAAGAAGGGGCGTATATCAGGTTGAGGAATGCCGGAATATTCCTCGACAACGGGTTTCCAATTATTTAAATTCGACCGATTTATTTTCATACTATCGGCGATAGAATTTAAAAGAGCAGCGGCAGCTTCGATGTTAAGCTGCGGGTTAACAGCTACAGATTCAGGAAGCCGGTTAATGAGTTTTGCACCGTCGATTAATGAGTGCCCCATGCGTTTATCATCTCTTAGTCCCATTATACCATAAGTAACCGGATAAACACGTGAGGAGTTGTTGTTTGCTGTTTCAATTATATTCGAAAATCGTGTTTCAGCATACGAAATAGCTTTTAGTAAGTCTTCGGGGATATTGTACTTTTGAGCCGAATACGAGAAAGCATCCAATAACTGAGTTGTAGGATTTATGTTTTGTATTTTTTGCGCAGTTACCGATAAAGTGAAACAGGAGAATAAGCAGATAAAAGTTATGTAACAAAATTTCAAATTGTTTACCTTCTAATAGATTAAATAAATATAGATTTTAGAAATCTATTTTATCGCCGGGGATATTCTTATCAATATCATGATTATTAACATTGAATTTAAAAATATTGCGGGGTTTTACTAAACGAACTATTTTAACATATTTAATTTTTTCTAACGGAACGATCTGATCGCCGAATCCGTTTGTCCCTTTTTGGCTAGACCAATAGACGACGCATTTCTTTCCGTCTTTATTAATATACCAGCCGAGGAAAACTACTGAATGACCGATTCCGGATTTCCATGATATATTCATAAAATCTCCCGGCATAGCATCTATCGGTTTTACATCAATACCCATATGTGAATATTGCACTAGTGCATACTGACTTCCGAATCCGTCGGCATTCCAAATTCCCCAATATTTTACCCAATCATCTCTTCTGCCGCCATTGGGTTCCTGCATTCGCAGAGCTTCTAATCTATCTTTAGAAATTTTCTTGCTGCCGTTTGGCAGGATAAAATCTAATGCTGTTATAAATGCCGTATATGAAGATCCGCTGCAATAACTGGTTGTGCGGGGAGGATTAATTAATGAATTTCCGAATAATTTCAGATTATAGCCGATTGGCGATTCTGCAGGTATCGAATCAACTCCAATAAAATATCCGCCACCGTCCATTGCGTGAGATTGAACTGAATCGACCGCTTCTAAAACTTTAAGATTATAACCTTTTGCATATTTTGCAAAGTTTTTAAAATGATTTAAGTTGTGCGGATTTAATGAAAGGTCCTCTGCTTTTAATAACAGCCAATGATGAGCACGATTTCCTTTTGCGGCTGCCGTGCCAAAGTTCATTATACTTAAAATTAAAATCGATAATATAATAGTTAATATCGAATATGTATTTTTTAATTTTAACATAAAATAATCCTTTATGTTTTAGCCAATAAATTTGGCTTAGTATGAAACGCTATTCAAATCAGCAAAATTAAAATAAGAAAAAAAAAATTATTTCCCCTAATATTCAACATCTTTTAATAGTTCAACTCCATTTTTTCCGGCGGAGCTAATAATTCTTTTAGCTCTGATAAATTGAGTAAGTCTATCTAAACTAAAATTCTTTTTATTCTCGTCAAAGCTATTTATTCTTACCATTCCCGATTCATGTATGAATTCTTCATTGCCTAAATAAATTGCTACATGTGTAACTTTTTCCTTAGTCGTAGGAGTGGCTTTTTGACCAAAGAATAAGAGATCGCCGGGTTTTAGATTTGAAAAACCATTTTTTGTATCGACTGCGGTGCCTACATTTACTTGCTGTGAAGCATCTCTCGGTAAAAGAATACCATTCAGGAAAAACACTGTTCTTGTGAAACCGCTGCAGTCCATTAGTTTTGTTGAAGTGCCTCCCCATAAATATGGTGTACCCATAAATTTTTTAGCTGTACTAATAATATTCTCAGAGTTTATTTTCCGGCTGTTTAGCCAGGAATTGAAATCTTCACATTCATTATCTGCGATATAACCGATTCTTTTATCAGGGAATTCTACTTCCACAAAATTATTATCGCGATTTAATTCTTTTAATATATCACCTGCAACTATATCAGAAACAGGATCTGAGGAAGCATCTTTCTTAGAATAACAAATTCCATATTCTTTTGTATAAATTATTCTTTTTGAAGATTCCCATTCACTTATTTGCGATTTGTTCATTCTGGTTAAATTTCCTGATTCCATCCAGGAGATGTATTTATCGGGAGTTTGAACCAGGATCCAGCTTCTGAGTTCTTTCAGAAGTCTTACCCGGCTTCCCAGCAATGCCTGGGTTGCTAATTCTGCAGCCTGCTTGGGATTAGTCCTTAGACTTGCTACTGATACATCAATTATTCCATAAATTTTATCACCGAGATTCTTTTCAGGCAGGACTTTAATACTATCAATGCATTTATACTTATTATTTTTTAAATCTTTTATCAATTCAGTTTTAGCAGTTTCTGAACTTGTTTCTCCAGAAAGAGATAGTTCAGTATCATTGATTTGCTTAAAAGATATATTAAATAAAACAGTTCTTTTATCGGGAGCATATTTATGCTCAATGTTTGTAACTATTTTTTGAATGCTTTTAGTATTCATAATTGGCTGTGCTTTTATTGAATGGAATATAATTAATAAGAAAAGGGTTATTAAAAATCGCATAACTGAACTTTGTTTATTTTTCATATAATTTCTTTAATATAATATTAATTATTTGCTGCATGTTTTAGTTTTTTAAGGAAAGCCCAAACAAGGGCAGAGGAAACTATTGCAGTAAAAACCAAGAGCAGAAAAAACTGCCATAGCTGCCAGCTAACATAAAATCTTCCGACAAAACCGGCTAAGTAGCTTCCGATTGCCTGACCGGCAAACCATCCGCCCATCATCACTCCTTTCATTCGAGGAGGAGAAACTTTATTAACAAAGGAAATTCCCATAGGGCTTAAAAATAATTCTGCAACTGTAATTACAAAATAAGAAGAAATTAACCAATATGGAGTGACTTTTACAAAGGATGCCGTTTGTGCTAATTGAACGGGCGGCAATCCTATAGATGCCGCAATCATGATAATAAAAGACAAAGCGGTTATAAACATTCCGAGTCCTATTTTCCCCGGAGAGCTGGGCTCTTTAGATTTTCTGTTAAGCCATGCAAAAAAGCCAATTATAACCGGCGTTAAAAACAAAATGAATAAAGGATTAAATGATTGAAAACTTTCCGGTGAAATTGGATTTGTATCAGGGAGAAAACTTATTTTTAATGCAATGACTATTAAAGCTATTAAAGAAATTATTCCGCTAATTAAACGCGACTTAAATGAGGAAGTCTTTTTCAATGTTGTTGTAAAGAATATAATCAAAGCGAGTATTGATAATAATGAAAACGGGTCGAACAATAAATATGTAAATCTGCCGACATGATCCACAGTATAGTTTTTAGCAAAAAGCGTCAATGTAAAACCATTTTGATAATAAGTCATCCAAAAAAATATAATAATTGTAAATATTATTATTAAAGCAGTTATTCTTTCCTTTTCCTGAGCTTTAGTTAATATTATAGAAGTATTTTCTTTCCCTTTATCGCTAATTCTAAAATCGGCATCTTTATAATATTTACGGAACAAAGAGAAAACAAGAATTCCGATGAACATACCTAATGCAGCTACTCCAAAAGCAGCATTGTATGCATGGGCAAGCGAGAGTCCATAATGTTTAATCATATAGTCTTTAGTAGCTACTGCTGCTATAGGTGCAAGGAAAGCGCCTAAGTTTATTCCCATATAAAAAATATTATATGCGGCATCTTTCATAGACCCGCTTACATCCTGGTATAAGTTTCCTACTATAACATAAATATTAGGTTTAAATAATCCATTACCGATTGCTATAATACTTAGGGCGAGAAAAAGTAAGACCGGTTCTTTTGACGGGATTGCAATTAATGTATATCCCAATGCCATAGTAAAAGCGCCTAATAAAATTGTTTTTCCGTATCCTAATATTTTATCACTAATTATTCCTCCAAACAAAGGCAGAAAATAAACAGAAGCGAGAAATAATCCGTATATATTACCTGCGAATGCTGCATCCCAATGAAAATTTTCCTGTAGATATAAAACGAAGATTGAAAGAACGGTATAGAACCCAAATCTTTCCCACATCTCCGTAAAAAAAAGAACGTATAAACCTTTTGGGTGGTTATTAAACATTAAATTACCTCATTAAAAATTTAGAGACTGCATAATGGCATCATGTACTAACGGTCGAACTTTTAATATTTTTAAATTATTTCTTGTAGGATAAACTCGATTGGTTAAAAAGATCACAAATAAATTTCTTACAGGATCGACCCAGATTGAGGTACCGGTAAAACCGGTATGACCGTAAGACAAACTGCTAAATAAATGACCGGCTGATGAATACTCGGGTGATTTAGTATCCCAGCCAAGGGCACGTGAACTTAAATCTGACTGCTTTTTAGTAAACATTTCCACAGTAGATTTTCTAATATAATTTTTTCCTTTATACCTTCCCTTTTGTAAAAGCATTTGCATTAGTTTTGCAATATCGCCGGCAGTAGAAAATAATCCGGCATGCCCAGCCACACCTCCTAATAATTGTGCTGTTTCATCATGCACAGTGCCTCTGATCAATCTAAATCTCCAATAATTATCTATTTCAGTAGGAGCTATTCTATAGATTAATGAAGAAGGAGGATTGAACATAGTGCTCTTCATCTTTAACGGTTTAAATATATTTTTATAGCAAAATTTATCCAAAGGGACGCCGGTTACTTTTTCAATTATTTTACCGAGCACAATGAAATTTAAATCTGAATATACTGATTTGGTTCCGGTAGGATATGATAAAGAATCATTATATATCTCATTCATAATTTCATTGGTTTTATTTTCATTTGGATTATAAATCTTGTATGATTTAATATCCGGAGCAAGTCCGCTGTCATGAACCAGTAAATTCCTAATAGTAATATTTTCCTTTCCGTTTTTCCCGAATTGCGGAAGATATTCGGAAACTTTATCATCTAATTTGAATAAGCCACGATCATAACACATCATAGTAGCGGTAGTAGTTGCGACAACTTTAGTACAAGAGGCAAGATCGAACATTGTATTTAGCCTGATATTCCCCGAAGCCGGATCATAAGTATAGTGACCGTAAGCTCTCCGGAGAATTATTTTACCGTTCATTTGAACAAGCAGGACAGCCCCCGGGAAGGATGAATCAGATATAGCATTTGCGATTATGCTGTCAACACTAGCAAACTTATTAATTTTAGACTGAGCCGGGATATTAATACTGCAGAAAATAAAACCTAATAGAAAAAAGGAATAACTCTTTTTGAAATAAGTTCTAAATAATTTGAACATTATTTTATTCCTTTGGATTTTCATTTTTCTTTCCGAATTCGGGATCAATTGATAAATGCTTAACAATAAATATTCCGGGAATCATGGTGATAAATACCCATATAAAAAAGTTTTTATACCCTAGCAATTCCTGCAACTCACCGCTAAACAATCTTGGAATCATCATGCTTAAAGCCATAAATCCGGTCGCTATTGCATAATGAGATGTTTTATATTCTCCGGCAACAATATAAATCATATAAAGCATATAGGCAGTAAATCCGAATCCATAACAAAATTGTTCTATTGCAACCATTGAAGAGATAATATAAAAGCTTGAAGGATGAGTAAAAGATAAGAATATATAAACAAGGGCAGGAATATTAATTGCAATAAACATAGGCCACAGCCAAAACTTCAATCCATTACGGGATGCGAGTAATCCGCCGATAATTCCGCCTATAGATAATGCAATAACACCTACAGTACCATAGACAAATCCAATCTGCATATCCGTAAGTCCCAATCCGCCTATTGTTCTAGGATCTTTAAGAAACGGGACAGCAATAGTTATTAATTGGGCTTCGCCCATTCGGTAAATTAAAAGGAAAGCTATTACGAGTCCTATTTTATCTTTTTTAAAGAAAAGTACAAAAGTTCTAAAGAAATTCTTCAGCGGATTATCAGTGTCAGAATTAATAATAGGTCTATCATTATCCGGGCGAGGAAGGATAAAGTAATGATAAACGAAAAAGAGGAAAAATAATATTGTTAAAATAAAGAATACCGTAGCCCAAGCATGCGGGACGGTACCGCTTTTTTCCAGCTGCCCGGCAATTATTACTAATAATCCCTGCGAGGTTATTATAGCTAATCTATAAAATGTACTTCTTATTCCCGTAAAATAAGCTTGCTGATGAACATCAAGACCAAACATATAAAAACCGTCGGCAGCAATATCGTGAGTGGCGGAGCTAAATGCCATTAAAAAAAAGAATATTAATGTTAACATGAAAAAATTAGATGAGGGAATTGATAATGAGACGCCTAATAATCCCAGTGAAACGATAAACTGCATGAGGATTATCCAGGATCTTTTCTTTTTTACCATATCAATAACCGGACTCCACAGAGGTTTTATGACCCAGGGCAGATACAAAATTCCGGTATATATTCCGATTCGGGCATTTGATATACCCATACTTTTATACATTATAACGGAGACAAGCATAACTAAGGCGTAAGGAATTCCTTCGGCATAATATAATGTAGCAACCCATGTCCATGGATTTCGTGAAACAGTTTTTTGCTCAGTCATAATTGTGAACTCCGGAGGTTAAATAATTTAATTGCCAGAAATATTGCACCTTCTTCAGGCGGATATTCCGGTTGAACAATATTTACAGCAGGAATTTTATGTGAAATTTTTTCCTTCAACAACTTTGAAAAAATATTATCATTGCTGATCAATCCTCCGATAAATGCAACATCTAAGTGAGGCTGATTAATTTTTCTTATCATAGATTCGATATGCAAAATAAGTTCTTCTGATTCTTCGTCAATAATTTTTAGAGCGATTTGATCACTTTTTTCTGCTGCTGAAAGGACAACAGGTGACATAGATGCGACATCAAAACTATTTTTATAGACTGCTCTTATTAAATTTTCTGAAGAATTAAAGTTAAATTTAGCTGAAGCTAATTCAGTTATCAAGGTATGTTTCCCCCGTCCGTCAAGGTCCTTTGATATTGCAAACAAACCTTGTCTACCTATAGAATAACCGCTGCCGCCATCGCCTATTATTCTGCCAAATCCGCCGACACGGTGGGTTTGCCCGGCTGTATCTTTACCGAACATTATCGAGCCGGTGCCTCCGATCAGAATACTTCCCGGTTTGCCGGGAAAAGCGCCTTCAAGTGCTACTATGGCATCACTTTCAACTTTTATATTTTCAATTTCAATATTTTTAGAATGCAATAATGATATTATTCCTTTTTCAAGCATTTCTGCATCATCACGTCTTCCGCCTCCGGCTGTGCCTGCTAAAATTGCTTTAATATCAAAAAAGTTTATTTTTAATTCCTGCACACACTTTTCAATCAGATTAAAGATATTTTGCGATACGTCATTAACCCCATAAGCTAAAAAATTTGCCGGTCCGCCGGAACATTTAAATAATATATTCCCGTCAAGATCAGAAATAGCGCAAATTGTTTTAGTGCCTCCTCCATCCATTCCGATAATATATTTCATTTTTTGATTTTCCATTCTAAATAAATAATTAAGAATTGAAATTATCTTTCATTTTTTCCAATAGGACGTCGAGATTTTTTTTATTCAACGAAACTTCATTAAATATTTCAGTTAATACTTCTTTTGTAATTTTATTAAAATCATTTTCCAATGGAGTAATGCATACACCGCCTAAATCAACTGCTGCAGGACTCAATAATATTTTGCTCTCCCCTTCCGCAAAAAAATGTGACGGTCGGTGTTTTTCACGAAGAAACACAATTACTCTCCATCCGGTTTCTTTTTCATAAGTAGATATTATATTCATTTTTGGTTCTTCATTTTCATTAGAATTTAAGGCTAGCAATGAATATAATTTATGGAAATTATTTATAATTTCATTTTTGTCTTTCGATTCAAAAGAAACTATCCTTCTTAATCCATCATCTATAACATATATAGAAAGATTCTCGCCTTTAAGAATACCCTTAGAAAAATTATTCTTCAAATAGCTGTATTCATTATCGACAGGCATAAAAAATTTATTCCCTGCCTGAAAGTGAAGATGATCCGGAGCAGATGCTCCGCATTTAGGTCCATTATAGAAAACAGTATATTTTGAAGATAAGTCTTTGCTTAATTCTAAAAATATTCCAATTGAATTTTTAATTTCCTGCGGGGAATGATTAATATGCGGAATTGTAAAATGCTCCGGGAAAATCGGGAATGGATTGCAAAGTATCAGGAAGTCATCCTTATACAATATTCCTTTCTGTTCAGCAGGAAGATTTTCATTACACAGGAAACATTTTCTTGTCTTAATTGTATTTTCATCTACTTTTGCAGAGGTAGAAATTATTCTTCCGGGATTAAATTGAAGTCTGATTGTAAATCCGGTAAAATTGAATTCTTTAGTTTTTATTGACTCTAAAGATTTATATCCTTCGGATAGCTGAAGCCAGCTATTTTTTTGCAGGTCTAATAATAGTCTTGAAGCATTTGCAAAATCATGCTGAGAGATTAATTTACTTAACTCATAATCGGAACAAAGGGTATCTTTTTTAAAAGTATTATTCATTTTAAGACAAAAATGTATTAATGAATTTTAGATAAATTCTTTTTTTGTCTTGCCATTATTTCAATACTTCTTATCCTATCCTTATACGTATTATGGATATTCTGTTTTTCGATTGACAAAG